>JAUWLJ010000161.1 GCA_030613705.1 Chloroflexota bacterium | reverse complement strand
TCACTATCCGATTCGCGCGAATCTAGTCCCATGACCAAGCCGTTTATGCGGCTGTTACCATCCCAGGGGACTGAAGGGGGACCCCCAGCAGACTGCAGTGGAGGTTCTCCTTTGGCACCCAAATCTTCTGGCAAAGCTGCTGCGGCACCCTGGGGGTTTTCAAGCGATAGGCTGGGTGGGCTGGATAAATTCCAGGAAGATACCAGGTCTCTCACAGCAGAAAATGTGAGATAGACTGTCACCACCCCGGCGATCAAAAATGCGACGATTAATCCGCTCAGCACCCAATTTGAAGTCAGACGGGGTTTTCGTTTGGTTTTGTACTCGTGACTGCGATCCATAGGCAGATAATATTATGGCATAGAATTACTGTTTGCCCAATCGTAACCAAGATAAATATCAATGTCTACTTGGCTGGACGGGTCAAAGCGATTGTAAATCCTGTTCGGTGATATTCCCATCAAATTTACCAGATAATAGAGCGTATACGGGTTTCCAGTGTAGGAAACGATGGTTGTGGCACTGTAAAGTTCAGCTGCATCACCGGTAGAGATAACATTGACACCCTGCGCGGTCAAGTACTCCGCGGTGCGGGCTGCCAGGCCTGGTGTGCCGGCACCGTTCAACACCGAAACTCTGGCATTCTCAAGCCGCATCAATTCCTGAGGGTCAGCATCAGCCATCGCTGGACTGGTTGGTCCAGAATTTGTAAAAATCTCATCCCGCAGAAATCGGATTTGCTCCGGTCGTGGCTTGAGAACATCATCGCCATCCGGCGATTTACCAAAGGTTACATGATCCGTGCCGATCGCCCCCCGCTTGATAGCATCTCCTGGAATTTGCTTTACTAACCAGGCCAATTGAACGGCTTGCTCCAAAGTAAGGTTGGTTTGCACACCCGCAGATATCTGCTCAAATATCGTCGGGGCGCGGCTGATTAACGTTGAGAGCATATCCGAATTTAAAACCCGATCACGGATTGCCATGATGACCTGCATTGTGCGCTCGGCACGGTCAAAGTCACCACCCTCAGTATTACGAGCCCGGGCATAAGCCAGGGCCAGGTTTCCGGGGAGATCATGCGCCCCCTTTTTTAATTTAACTGTTGGTCCATCGATCGGGTCCACCCAAATGTTCCGCGGCACATCGATCTCAATAAAGCCAAGCTCATCGATAAATTGTTCAAACGAGTAAAAATCGATTAAGGCGTAATAATCGATCTTCAGGCCGAGCAAACCTTCCACGGTACTCATTGCCAGCTGAGGTCCCCCACCCGGCAACTGGTAGGTCTCGCCAAAGCGGTAGGCGACATTAATCCGGTTAGGTTCTTCAAACCCAGGCATGCCTACCCACAAGTCCCGTGGAATCGTGAGTACGCCAGCTGTCTTGGTCAGCGGATCGATCGAGGCTAAGACCATGGTATCCGTGCGCGGAGCGCCTTCGCCGCTCTCCCAATCACGATAATCCAAACCCATCACCAGGATATTGACCCGGCTGGCACCATCCCAGGGAATGGGTTCAGGTCCGATAGCCAATGCAGGCGGATTTTCGATCCCTGGGACAGCATCCGGAGAATTTTGGGTTGGGTCAGCCCCCGGATTGACGACGATACCGGGAAGATCGGTGATATTCCAAGCTGCCACAAAATCTCTGACGTTCGTGTAAGTCAGGTAAGCAGCCACCCCAGCAACGATGAAAAACAAGATCAGCAAGCCAATGAAAATCAAATTGACTTTTCCGGCCCTCTTGGTTTCCGATTTATTTTGTTGAACTTGCTCCATAAGTTTTCTTCAAATGTCAGACAATAGCTCGTCTGTGATAAAGGATAAACCCGCTTAATCTATCTTCTCTCCCTACAGGAAAAGTCTAGAGAAGAAAGGTACAGCGGGGTTCGAAATAGCTACCTATAGTCAGTTAAATGTTCCATAATTATATCACGCCAAGTATACCCTCTGCTTAGGGTAAAATTAGTGTTCGGGATCTTGTTGCACATTTAAAGCCACGCTCTCCCAGAACGAAATTTGACCCTGTAAAGTTCCCTTATGTCGATATTAACTGCCTCAAATCTGGCGAAATCCTTCGGACCGGACGATATTTTCTCCTCCGTTTCGCTTAGTATACCGCAAGGTGCTCGGATCGCCATCGTCGGCCCAAACGGCATCGGCAAGACAACCCTGCTGCGCATATTGGTGGGTCTCGAAGAGCCAACTGCCGGCAGTGTTCATCGCGCCCGCGGATTATCTATTGGGTATTTACAACAAGAGGCCGTTCTGACTGCAGAGCACAGCTTGTGGATGGAATGCCTGACTGTTTTTGAAGATTTACGCCAAAAGGAGATCGAACTGGCACAGATGGAAGCGGCTATGGGCGATCCAGATCACACGCAAGATGCCCTCACCCGCTACGGAGCACTGCAGGAGGCCTTTGAATTTCAGGGTGGATATACTTATGAAACCCGCATCCGCCAGGTTTTGACTGGTCTTGGATTCACCTCAAATGATCACCACCGTCCACTAAATCAATTATCCGGTGGGCAGCGAACACGAGCTTATCTGGCGCGCTTATTGCTTTCCAGGCCTGACCTGCTGGTGTTGGATGAGCCGACCAACCACCTTGATATGGCTGCTGTGGAGTGGTTGGAAAGTTATTTGCTGACCTGGGAAGGGGCTGCCTTACTGGTCTCGCACGATCGCTACTTCCTGGATCGAGTCGCCCAGCGCATTTGGGAGATGGACATTGCTGGTTGGGAGACCTACCGCGGGAACTACAGCGCATACCTGCACCAGCGCCAGGAACGCTGGCAGCTGCGCCAGCAAATCTACGAGACTGAGCGGCAGCGCCTCGAAAAAGAGCTGGATTACGTCAAGCGTCATATTGCCGGGCAGCGCACAGCGCAAGCCAAGGGCAAGCTGCGGCGTCTCAGTCGACAGGTAGAGGCGATCGAGAGCCTGGGTATCGAGGCAATGCAAGGTAAGAGCTGGCTGGAGATCAGCAGCCAGGCTGATATCTCAACCAATATCATGAATGTCGCCGAGGTGGAACGACACATCCATGCTTTGAAATCGCCCCAGAAGAAACCACCCAACCTCAGTATAAATCTAAAAACAAGCCAGCGCAGTGGAAACATTATCCTCAGCGCCAGAGAGGTGACCATCGGTTATCCGGGCAATCCACTTTTCTCTTCAGATGATTTGGAGCTGCGCCGCCTGGAATGCGCGGCGGTGATCGGCCCGAATGGGGCGGGCAAAACCACCCTGTTAAAAACCATATTAGGGCAGCAGCCACCCCTGGCCGGTGAGGTGAACCTGGGTGCCAGCCTGGAGATCGGCTATTTCGCCCAGGCACACGAAGACCTCGACCCGCTGCGCACTCTGGTAGAAGAGATCGAGTCGGTCGCACCGAGCATGCTCTTGGCAGACATTCGCCATTACCTGGCGCGCTTCCTTTTCACCGGTGAGGATGTCTTCCGTCAGGTTTCCACCCTCTCCGGCGGTGAGCGCGGCCGGCTGGCGCTGGCGAAGCTCTCCCTGATGGATGCCAACCTGCTCCTGCTCGATGAACCGACCAATCATCTGGACATCCCCTCCCAGGAGATCCTCCAGGAGGTATTGGCCGAATTTGGAGGCACGATCCTGCTGGTTTCCCATGATCGCTACCTGATCGATGCTTTGGCGACGCAGATTTGGGATATCAGCCCGGAGCGTAAAACCATGCGCGTATTTAAAGGGACCTACAGCGAATACCATGCGCAGCTGCAGGCGGAACAACTTGATCGCGCATCACCCCTGCCAAAATCAGGCAAAACGAGAGTGAATTCCAAGAAAGTGCCCCCGAAAAAGGGTGAAAGCAGGCGTAAATACCGCCTGCAGGAGATCGAAACCAAAATCGCACAATTAGAAGACCAGCTGGCTGCACTTACCCTGCAGCTTGAAAATCCTCCCGCAGACAGCCAGCTGGTCGAGGAGCTGGGGGAGGATTACGTGCAGATTCAGAACGAGATCAATGCCTTACTTGCCGAGTGGGAACAGCTGCATGAGTGAAGGGGCAAATTTTGGTTTTCAGGAAGCCAGGTTCTAAGTGCGGTAGAAAAATGGGGCTCCTGGCGCTAAGGTGAGGATTGGAGGAGTACGATGTTGGATGAAGAAGCACTGAGGCAGTTTTCAACCCTCAGCAGCCTGCTGGCAGGTTTTGCCGTAATGGTAACCGTCGGGCTGCTTTCCCTGAAGGATGAACGCAAGATCGTTTCCTGGGTGATAGGCGTGATGGTCCTCGCCTCATTGCTCTTTCTGACTTCTACCTCTATTGCAGCGATGTATTTCATCGTGCCCTCGGACTGGCTTAGCTATATGCCCTCGGAAGTGCCCAGTCCGGAGGAAATGGGGGTCGATTTCTTGGAGGGAATCGCTGTTACGCTTGCCGCTTTCACATATATCGGTACACTGGCATTTAGCTTGGGAATTGCGCTCCTGGGCTGGATACGCTCCAAACTGGTTGGATGGATCTCCACCATCAGTGCGCTGTTATTCGTGCTGATATTCAATGTCATTGTCGCTGCCGCCGGCTTATTCATCCTCTCCGCCAGGCCCTAGAGTTAGGGACCGATGGAATCATCTGGGCTGACCCAGGTGCAGCGCTTAAGGACGAGTGACCCTGCAGATTGAAAATCCTCCCACAGACCGCCAGCTGGTCGAAGAGCTGGGGGAAGATTATGTCCAAATTCAAAATGAGATCAATGCCTTGCTTGCCGAGTGGGAACAGCTGCAGGGGTGAGTGAAGTGCTGTGTCGCAGCTTACGACCATTCCTATAATGGAAAAGTCTTCCTTTAATATGTCGAATAACTGCATAGAATCTCAAACTCATGTCGCGATCTTCGTTTCCCGCGCGGCTGAAGATCTCAGGGCAACCCCCCGCAGGGCTGATTGAGCAGCTAAGGCTCGTTTCTCGCTGAATTCCCAATTCATATCCCTGGTCTTTGCATCCATCTGGCGTGGTGCCGGGAGGGCAATGATAGCCAAGCCGACCGCAACCAGCATCACCACTCCGGCGAAGATGAAGATTCCTTGGGGAGTCATCATGGCGCTGACACCCACAAACAACAGCGGACCAACGACCCCTCCCAGTGAAGCGGAGGACTCCTTGACGCCCAAGATGCGCGCCCTGTACTGGTCATCTGTGATATCAAGGTAATACGAACTCAAGGCTGGAGAGATCAAAGCTGAGCCCAAACCTGCCACAGCAGCGACCAGCAGCATCAGCGGAAAACGAGTTACCAGCGCCAGACCCGCGTAGAGGCTGGTCGCCAGCAGTGTACCTAGAACGATGAGCGGTTTGCGGCCAAACCTATCGCTCGACCGGCCGAGCACCAATTGGCCAAAGACCATCGCCAACCCATAAGCACCGACGACAACACCGAACTGAATGGTAGTCCAGCCCAGATCATCGTAGAAATAGAAAATCATCTGCGGCTCGACGAAGGCGAAGACAAAAACACCGATGAAATCCAGTATCAGCAGCGTGCCAAAAACATAAAGCGGGCGTGGAAGAGATGCCCAGAAGGATTCGCCCGAGACAGGTGCCGATGCGGCAGCACGTCGATTGCGCAGCTCCTCTC
>JAUWLJ010000348.1 GCA_030613705.1 Chloroflexota bacterium | reverse complement strand
TTTTCGACCTGACCATCTCCGCCCGGCGCGCTTCCGAACGCCCGCTGACCTCCGCCAGGTGAGCCCGCTGCTGGTTTGTCTGCGCCAGGTCGAAGATATCAAAGAGCCCCTGGTTCAGCAGGCGCAGCCCTGCGATCTCCTGCTCCAGGCCCTGTACGTTTTCCGCTAAAATAGCTGCCATTTCGTTTGCTGGCTGGTGCCGGGCGTACAGCCCGTGTTTTATTTTGGTGTGCGGCTTCCTGTGGGGCGGTTCGGGCTGGATCGCCGGGAGCGCACCGCCATCTGCTCTGGCTTTCCCTGGCGCGCTGGTGGGCAGCTGCGCCAACATCTTCAGATACCTACCCGTAGCGTAGCGCGATGGACTGCCCCGGAATTCCTGGATTTGGGCGGGGTCGTCGCCCGCTTCCAGGCGCAGCAGCGTGGCTGTATGGCGCAGCACCGGCAGCTTCAGCTTCTCCTCCGGGATGCCGGCCAGCCGCCCGAACTTTTTCAGATGCCCACTCATCGTCATATAGTTAATGGCCACGCCCGCGTTCCATTTCTCCGCCGTGGCGCGCCCTTCCCGGCTCAGCGGGTCTGCCAGCGGGGCGAAGATAAAATCACCCGGCTGGATCCCCTCCAGCCGCCCGGAGGCCTGCAGGTAGACCTGGATCGCCTGCCACACCTCCTGCGGCAGCTGCTCTCGTTTTACCTTGCGGTGCCGCCCCAAGACCCTGGCCTGACCCTCTTCCCCCCGGATCTGCCCCCAGCTCAGCTCCAGCAGGGACTTCAAGCGCACGCCCAGCATCAGCCGCGCCAGGAAGAAGGCATAATCTCGCTTCCCCAGGATCGATTCATCCATGCGTATGGCGGCCAGCAGCTGACGCGCCTCGGCCACGCTCAGGGTTTGGGCCTGCTTGTATTTGGTTATCTTTGGCCTGGGCACATTTTTGACGGGGTTAAAACCCTGCCCCTTTTTTCCGTCCACCCCATGCTGCTGGCACCAGTCGTAAAATCTCCACAAGTGATTCCAGCGATTGTGGATGGTGTTTGCCGTTAGCCCACGCTGCTCCAGCCCAGCCAGGTAGCCTCGCACGTCCTCTGGCGTGATTTTCCAGGGCATCTTCTGACTGGACGAGAGCAGCTCTCTCCAGGGATAGATTAAAAGCCTTCTCCGATATTCTGGGAAAGTCCCTCGCCAGGACTCGAAGGCGACACACCAGCGCCTGAGCCGCTCCGAAGCCCCCTGCGCCGCCAGCCCGGCCTGCTCGCCATACATCAATTTAATCAAAATCGGGATATGCTCACCTTCTTCCATAATCACCTCTCTGGAAATCAAGCATACCCATATTATAGCACAAATGTTCGATTAATCAAAGGGGGATTTTTCACCGCAGAGTACGTGGTGTTTCTGGCAGTGGGCGGTGGGAATTTTGAATTTAGAAGTTGGAATAACAAAACAGGGACCAGGGATTAGTCAATCGGGGATCAGGCCCTTCGTCTGTGCTCAGGATGAGGCTCAAGCGTTTTTTTTGGCGAGGGGTGGAGCACTGCCATCCAATCCTGCGGAGATCGCGTCGCTACAAGCGGGATGACACTGAACACAGATTATTGTCCGGTAAAAATCGTAGCTTATGTTTTCAGTTCACGCAGCTTGATCACGCGAATGGGTTTACTCGATCTTTCGCTTAATGACTCAAAGTAATCTCGTTGGGGCTTTCTTAGTCGATCTCCAGGCCCTTTGACTTCACAAAAAAACCAGTTGCTTTTATCTGGATGGTACATTAACAGATCAGGACATTGCGGACCACCAGATTTTCGATTTTGAATAATGGCTTCGTAGAGATCATTTGAAACCAGTTCTCTAAGAAGAGAATGCTTACGCTTGTGGCTAATAAACTCATACTGGCTAACCAGGGAAAGATAACCAGTAGAAGTATGAAGAATGATTGCAGATAGCCACTCGAAATAGTGATATCCGAGATGAGCCTGCGCATTTGCAATATCCAAGTCTCGATCATCAAATAATTGTGGATATTTATCAAACCAATGCAACCAGAGAATCCCATCCTTCCATAGCTGACGCTGTTCAGAAGTGAAATGAATTAATCCGATGTCAATGAATGTCGATGGCATAATCTCTCCCAATTTATATGACTGGATACCGGCTAACGGATTGTATCAGGATATCAACGATTCGTTATAGGGAGATCGCTATCCATGCTTTCAGCATGGATTTAGGAGTTTCCTCACGTTGTTCGGGACAAGCGTAATGACAGTACATTCAAATGGCTGTAACCGAGAGCGACATGGAACCACTGTTGTGGGATGTGAAACGGTTCGCTGAGGATGGGTCGGGGATCAAGCTGCGCAAGTACCAGGTGGAGGTGGCGCGGGCGATCGTGGACTCGGTGATGCATAACCGGGGGGATACGATCGTGGTGATGTTCCCCAGACAGTCCGGGAAGAATGAGCTGCAAGCGCAGGTGGAGGCGTACCTGCTGGCGATGTATGGGGATATGGACGCGGAGATGGTGAAGGTGTCGCCAACCTATAAGCCGCAAACGCAGAACGCCATGCGAAGACTGCAGCGGGTGCTGGCGAGGTGCTG
>JAUWLJ010000126.1 GCA_030613705.1 Chloroflexota bacterium | reverse complement strand
TTTTCGATGTGAGTCCCTTTACAGGCCAGCATTTCGGTTTTGCCTTTTCGATCTCTGATAATGATAATCCCAACCAGAACATTCAGCAAAGCATGGTCTCTTATGTACCCATCCGCACGTTGAGCGATCCGACAACCTGGGGAGACCTGACGCTGGTTAAACCCTAAATTATAAGATAATCTCCTGGCGTACGGATCAAATTTGCTTTTCGGTAGTAAGTCGTAGCCAACCGAAATGTGATTTGCCGCGATAAAACTCTGCGATCAGTGAGTCATTTTCGGGTTTGTAGGGTAAAATTCATTGATTAAAACTGAAGTAAAGGGAATGCGAATGGCTGGTTCAAACCACAATCCTGCGTCCAGTTTCTCAACTGGCGTAACGCTCAGCAGGAATTTAAATTTATTTACCATCACGATGATCGGCATCGGTGGGATGATCGGTGCCGGAATCTTCGTGCTGACCGGGATCGCCGCTGGCGTAGCGGGACCTGCCTTGATCCTGGCATTTGCCTTCAACGGCATTATCACCTCGTTCACCGCCATGTCCTACGCTGAATTAGGCTCTGCATACCCGGAAGCTGGGGGCAGCTATGTGTGGGTAAAAAGAGGCTTGGGTGGGACGCAGGGATTCCTGGCGGGATGGATGAGCTGGTCGGCCGCGGCATCTGCCGGTGCTTTGTACGCGCTGGGGTTTGGTAGATTTGCCAGCGAATTATGGCTGATTGCGGATTTACCGACTTTGGGGTTAACTGTATCCCAGATGACCTTGATATTTATGACTTTGATCATCTTAGCCTTTACATTTATCAACTCACTGGGTGCGTCTGAAACCGGCATGATCGGCAATGTTGTAACCATGGCGAAAATCGTGATTTTGGGTTTATTTGTTTTATTCGGCTTACTGGTTATGCTGCGATCAGACGGCTGGCAGCAGAGTATTTCAAGCGATTTCATGCCGAATGGATTTATAGCGGTCTTTGCTGCAATGGGAGTGACGTTTATTGCTTTCGAGGGATATGAAATCATTGTGCAGTCTGGAGAAGAGGTGATTGATCCCAAGCGCAACGTGCCGCGGGCGATCTTTCTGTCGATTGCTGTTGCAGTCTCGATATATTTGCTGGTCTCGATCGTCGCCTTCGGGGCAACCAGCCCACCAGAGGGATTGAAGGTATACGAGTATCTGGGATTACAAAAAGAAGTGGCAATTGTTGAGACTGCCCGGCAGACATTCCCTCTTGGTATCGGGGCGATCGTGCTGCTGTTCAGCGGACTGGTTTCGACGATGTCGGCTTTAAATGCTACAACATATTCCTCCTCGCGGGTCTCATTTGCCATGGGCCGCGATCACAATCTGCCACATTTATTGTCAAAAGTGCACCCCAAGCGACTAACCCCTTACTGGGCGGTGATCTTTTCAGGGGCTTTCATGTTGCTGATCTCCTGGCTGCTGCCGATTGAAGATGTGGCCGCTGCGGCTGGCATCCTGTTCCTTTTGCTTTTCTTGCAGGTAAATGTGGTCGTAATGCGGTTACGTCTAAAAATGCCTGATTTGGAACGCGGATTTCGGGTACCATTTTTCCCTTTGATCCCAATCCTGGGGATTGTGATTAATGCTTTGCTGGCAATATACTTGTTCACATTCAGCCCGCTTGCCTGGTACGTCGCCATAGCCTGGATTGTTGTTGGTTTGCTGGCATATTACACTTACTTCTCCCGGATTGAAGAGATCGAAAAACCGAAGGAGATCCTTCTGGAAGAAGTACTTGTCAGCCGGCAGTACTCGGTGCTTATCCCGGTGGCAACTCGGGAACAGGCCCGCATCCTGGGACATATCGGCAGCATCCTCGCACGGGCAAACGAAGGAGAAGTGCTGGCCTTGCATGTAGTGCGGGTTCCTTACCAGCTCACTCTGGGTGATGGGCGAACGCGGCTCAAACATGGACGGCCTTATCTGGAAACGGTTATCGAACAGGCTAAAGAGATGGATGTCCCAGTACACACAATGATCCGCTTAGGCCGGAAGGTGGATGATGCCGTTCGTAAGACAGCTGTGGAGAACGCCTCGGATCTGATTTTGTTGGGATGGCCTGGTTTCACAAATACGGCTGGAAGGTTATATGGTTCGGTGATCGATCCGATTGTGGATGACCCACCATGTGATATCGCTGTCGTACGCTACCGCGAACACCGACCGATCCGATCGATTTTTGTGCCCGTTTCCGGGGGACCGAACAGCCGCCGAGTAGTCCGAATCGCAGTGAATATGGCGTCTTTGAGTGAAGAGGGACCTGCTTTGGTAAATTTAATGCATATCGTCCCCCTAGGCGCTGGCACCAGGGAACATGTCCGGACTAATCAAATCTTTGATTACGCATTGGAAGGGATCGATTATCCACATATCACCCGCAATATCGTAGAGGGCACCAGTGTCTTAGACACGATCTTGGAAAACGCGGAAAATTGTGAATGTGATCTGATCGTGATCGGATCAACGGATGAGCCACTATTCAGGAATTTGCTGTTTGGCAACATTGCCGATCAGGTCGCGAACCGGGCCAAGGTGACGGTGATTGTGGTGAAGAGGCGGCAGAGTGCCTTCCATTCATTCCTGCGCCAGACGGTCCTGGAACCTTCCACCAACCCGAATAACAAGCGTTAATTCAATCTCGAATTTAGACCAAGAAACCGGTCCTGATCGCAAAACCCGGTACCTTTGTTTTTACTTATCCAGTTAAACCTGGGAGAAAGAACAAAGCGATCCTGGGGATTTAGGTCCCCTCTCCAGTTGCGATCGGTCGTTCTGGATCGGTGATCCACTCGCTCCAGGAACCTGCATACAGCCTGGCATCTCCCATTCCAGCGTATTCCATTGCCAGCACATTCTGAGCTGCAGTCACACCTGAGCCACAGTAAAAAAATAGTATCACTCGGCGATGTCTCTCCGAGCAAAGGTTGAAAGTAGTGGCGCAATGCCTCTGGCGGAAGGAATTTCCCCTCCGCGTCCAGGATATTGAGATGGGGAGATGGTAGTGCTCCGGGAATATGACCTGCAACAGGATCGATCGGTTCAACTTCGCCGCGATAACGGTTTTCTTCACGCGAGTCAATCAACAATAAATTCGATTCAAGCAACCGGGAAAGGATTTCATCCTTAGTGATCAAGCATCCGGGCCGCACGTGAGGGATGAACAAGCTCGATGATCGTGTCTCCTGACCCCCGCGAACGGTTTCACCGGATTTCAACCAGGCTTGCCACCCACCATCCAGGACGGACACTGTATAGTGGCCCAACCAGCGCAACAGCCACCACAAACGGGAGGCTGCCATGGCGCCACCAGCATCGTCATAAACCACAACCCGCGAGGAGGAGTTAATCCCCCAATCGCTCAACTTGTCAGCGAAGTTCTCGACGGACGGCAGTGGGTGGCGACCGGTCACCCCTTCGATCACCGGTGAACATAAATCCTCATCCAGGTGGGCATAAATTGCACCCGGGATATGTGCTTCGAGGTAATTTTGACGACCTAACTCGGGATCTGCTAGTGAAAAGCGGCAATCGACAATCGCTAAATCGGGATCGCTGCTCTCGGAGATTAATTGAGGCACAGAAATGAGAGTCGTGTAGATCATGTTCAACTCCACAAGATCAAATTTGATGGTTAAATGACTTTCTTGAACTTGTCTAAGAGAAGGGTTACTACCGAACCAGCAAGACGGCACAATCAGCATCATTGAGCATGGCAACCAAATTTTCGGGTTCAAATCGCCCGCTCTTGGTGGGTATAACGACGATATCACAGCCAGATATGAGGGCTAGCTGTGAGATACGATCGCCTTGGATTTTCGTTGTCCAACGGAAATCAAGATTGATTTCGTCTTCTTGAAACCTGGCTTGCACTTGTGCTTGGAGCTGTTCGGCTTCTACCTTGGTTTCAGCCAGGATTAGGACTGTTAATGTGCTTTCCGGGCTGCTGATCCGGCGCGCGGCGATCAGAGCATTTTGACTGGCAGGTGATCCATCATACACGACCATGATCGGGGATCCAGGACGAACTTTGTGCAGGAGGATCAAAGATTGGATTGGTGCCCGAACTGCAACCTCTCTGGCTGTCGAGCCGATCTGGTTACCTCCTGACCAACCTGTTTTCCCTAAGATAATCAGGTCTGTATCTGCGGCGGCAGACAATAATTCACCTGGTATTACACCGCGTGTACTGCGGAAGGACCAACGCAGGTTCGCCCGCTGGGCGATGGAGGCCAGGAGCTGTTCCACTCGCCGGGCATGGGTTCGTAATTCCCTCTCAATATGAGGGATGTCGATCTGACGGGAGGATGCAGAATAGAAACCTACCTCCTTGGTGAAGGGGATCTCTGCTGATCGCAATAGGTTGATATCCTCGACATAGATACCGATCAGCTCCGCCTGGTAGCGCATCGCTATATCCACGGCCAGCTCCAGCGCGGCCTGGCTCGCAGGGGAGGCGTCCAGGGCGATCAATATACGACGAATGTCATTTATGCTGTCTTTGGAACTCATCGGCCATTCCCCGTATCATCTTCGCCAGAAGTATCTTTTTTCTCGGCGAGTTTTTCCAGGCGAGCCTGCACTCTTCCGCTGATCGTTTCGGGTGGGTATTTCCCTTCTTGGTCGGGTTGACCTATAGGAATTCCGGTGAGTAATTCGATACCCTGATCTATTTCGGAGATGGGATAGATGTTGAACAATCCATCTGCTACGGCATCCCGGATTTCCTGATTTAACATGAGATGCTTGACATTCGCGGTTGGGATCAGGACTCCCTGTTCCCCGGTCAGGCCTCGCTCTTTGCAGATATCGAAGAAACCTTCAATTTTTTCATTTACTCCACCGATGGCCTGGACCTGACCATGCTGATTGACCGATCCGGTAACAGCCAGTGATTGCTTGATGGGTACACCGGAGATCACGGATAATAATGCGTAAAGCTCCGCGGATGAAGCGCTATCGCCCTCGACACCACTATAAGTTTGCTCGAATACCAGGCTTGCGGATAGGGAAAGCGGTTCATCGGAAGCATAGCGTTGGCCGAGAAATCCGGCCAGGATTAAAACACCTTTTGAGTGAATCGGTCCGCTCAGCTCAACCTCGCGCTCGATATCGATCACGTCTCCTTTACCGCGGCGGACGCTGGCAGAGATGCGACTGGGAAATCCAAACGAGAAATCACCCATTTGCACGATAGAGAGCCCGTTGATCTGTCCCACCTGGGAACCCTGGGTGGAGATCATAATCGTCTCTCGCAGAATATTTTCCTGGTAACGCTCACGCACCCGGTCGGCGCGGTAGGTTCGGGCATCGATCGCTTTTTGAATATCAGCGGCATTTATGCTTTGATTCCCATTTTCACCAGCCCAATAATCCGCTTCGTTGAGCAGATCCACGATGTGGTTGACCTGGATGGTCAGCCGCTGCGAATCGCCCACCACTCGTGCGCAATGTTCTATGATCCGGGCAATCGCCTCCCGGTTTAGCGGCCGTAGTTCATTCTGCCGGGCGAGGGTGGCGATCATACGGGCATACAGCTCTTGATTAGCAGCTGTGCGGGGAACTTCTTCAGCGAAATCCGCCTGCACCTTGAAAAGTTCATTGAATTCAGGATCTGATTGAGATAACAGATAATACAACATGCGATCCCCAAGAAGAGCAACTTTCACATTCAAGGGAATTGGTTGCGGTTCCAAGGAGACTGTGCTCAACATGCCCAGCATTACCCCTGGTGATTCAATGCGCACTTGCTGGGTCTCCAAAGCGCGTTTTAGTGCTTCCCAGGCATATGGCTGGGTCAACACCTTACGTGCATCCATGACGAGGTAGCCTCCATTTGCCAGATGAAGCGAGCCTGGTTTGATCAATGTGAAATCAGTCACCAAGGCGCCCATTCTTACCATCTGCTCTACGCGCCCAATTAGATTTTGGTAAGTTGGATTGTCTTCAAAGATGACCGGAGCTCCCTGGGATGTTTGGTTGTCGATCAACAGGTTGACTTTATAGCGGAGCATTAATGAAGAGCCTGAGCGCCTCGGAGCGAGCAAGGCGGTCGGGGAAGCTCCTTCTTCGGGCCTGTCGCTATCCTCATCGCTTTCCAGGACACGTCTGGCGTTATCTACTACATCCTTTTGCACTGCCTCAAGATACTCCAGCACCTGAGGGAATGAGTCATACTCAGTCTTCAATTCACTCAGGTTGCTGATGACTGCCACCTCAGTGATCTCGTGATTGAGCTCACGGATATTTCCGTGCAGCTCACGCTGCCAGACTGGGATTTGCTGGAGCAAAGTTTGTAATTCCTTCTGGAGACCTTGAACACGTTTCTCCATCTGTTGGCGAGTCTCTTCTGGAAGTTGTTTGAAATCATCAGGCGGGATCA
>JAUWLJ010000187.1 GCA_030613705.1 Chloroflexota bacterium | reverse complement strand
GGGGAAAGAAATTACAGTTGAAGCTGATCCTCCACAAACTTCCTGGATCGACGGGGAATTATTTGGACCGACACCATACACGATTACTGCCATCCACCAAGGAGTCCCCATCGTCGTTCCGGAGTGATTTCTAGAAAACTTTTTTGAAATCTACAAATTCCAGTGAGATGTAGGGATCCGATAAAGATCGACCCTGATGTTGAGCAGGATTATTTATAAACCAGGGTATTAGGGAAAAATGCGAACCAACCGAACCAGTATGCCAGATGACCACCAAGGCGTGGAGCTATCTCCTCGTCTGATCCGACCAGAGCATCTTCAGTGACTTGCCAGATGTCACCTTGCTCATCCATCACAGTATCCGCTTGAGGACCTGGTGAGAAGATATGATCCCCGCTTTGGAAGGCTCGCACTTCTCCCCCGCTGTTGTATGCAACTGGGCCAATCCGCTGGTTTGATCCTTCAACTTCAACAGTTCCTCGTTGGGCAATCAAAACCAGTGAGGTCTCCCCCAACAGATCATTCACTACCTGGTCTTCGACCAGCCTCTCAAGAGCATATGCCTTTGGTACCCCATCCAGATTGAGGGCATAGATACGGGCTTTTGCCTGCAGTTCCTGGCTTCGCTGCCAGACCGGAAACATGGTGTCTTCAAAAGAAAAATAATCTCCGTAAGCTGCACCAAGTTCATATGGGCGCTTATAGCCAGTTTCCAATGAGAGCACTTGGGTTTCCGGATGTTGTTCTAACCAATCTGCCCATGAAGTGAGAACTATTGGCAAAATTGAAAGACGTAAATCTGTATCTGCCAATTCCCCCAGTACAGGCTCACCGGTGAGCTGATTCCAAAGGGTGCGTGTCTCCCGATCGTACATGAGCTTATTGCTGCGGTAGAGGAATCCGGATGAACCGAAAGTGTACGTACGCCCATCTGATGCTCTCCCATCAAAAGCGATCCCTGCCCCGCACAAAGTGCAGTATGCCAGGGAGACAGGTACTCCACCGACTACATCATTAGCCATCTCGTGCCAATCCAGAATTCGCAATGGATAGGCTCGAGCATCCCCGTTCAAAGCAATGCCGAACACTGGCTCGCCTGGATCGAGGTAGTACGCTTGGCTGGCGGATATCATTAGCGGATTGAAAAGAGCTGGAATACCATCGACTAAGACCCCTCCCCACTGAATTTCTTCCACCCTGATACGAGAAGGGTGATCATCTTGCAAGAAGACACCGAACTCAGGATCAATTTTAGATAATAAACCCCCCTTCCAACTGGTGAAGCCAGGAGGGGGATACAGCTCTGTACTCCCGTACCATTCAACCCAGGCAGGCCAGTCATCACCCAGCGGTTGACCACTTAATTTCTCCAAGGTATTGATCAGAGCGCTGTAATTCACGTTACGCATCAAACCAATCTGATCCGCACGGATCAGTTCAATCAAGACAGCAACAAATCGCTCATCCTGGGCAGCGAGAATCCGCTGTAGAGCAACATCCATTTCACCCTTATCCCCAGTTGCGAGCATGTCGAGCAAGTGTTCTGCATCTTCAATGGATGGTGTATTTTCCTGAAGAGATGTGGAAGGTGAGGGGGAAATTGTCTCAACAAACTCAGCCGTGGGACTCGGTTGTTGAGTGAAAGTTGAGGATGATCTCAACGAAGGGATGGACCCACAAGCGCTAGTGAATAAACCCATCCCCAAAATAACGATCGAAAATCGGAAGAACATAATTGATTGAATGCTTAAATTCGTCTACATCACCATTTTTTGATTGTACAAATCAGCCTGATGGAATTCTAGCAAACACATCTTACGGAAGTATTACAAAGAAATTTCGAATTCCCGATGTGGGCTGTACGCTGCTTCAATGCTGACAATGCGCAAACAAATCACAGACTCACACACATCTTTATATTTTATCCATTCTTCTAGCAGAAGAACTCATCAGGTTTTCACTGTTTGCCGAACTGATCTGGATCGTAAATGAAGGTTTAGGGATAATGACATGATCGAACTTTGACAAGCTGCTGGAACTTCCTGGGAATTTTGTCCCCAAATATCATTGAGTATAAAATTCGATGGGCTATGGTGCTAAATCGCAGGTGCAAGTCCAAAGTTCGGTTTTTATTTCCCATTAGAAGATATCACCGCTTTTGGTGAAATATTGGTTGAGGTTGGAAACGATGGCCATTTGCTATTAAGGCTATTCTGATTACCTGCTGGCCAATTGTATAAGTCTGTTATGATTTATTTCAATCATAGGATATATTGCTTTTCATTGCATTCATCATCCAGGATTGAAATTTGGTTCCATTTTTCTCTATGTGCAAAATAATCAGGTGATCACAATTGAATTCAAAGACACTTTATTTCTCGCCTGACAATATTGAAGAAGAATCGCTGGCAATGCTCGAACATCTACCTGGGGCGCGACACAGGCGCACGTCAAAATACGATCCAAAAAAGTCCGCTCTACTAATCCTGGATATGCAGTCTTATTTCCTTGAGCCTGCATCTCATGCCTTCATACCCAGTGCAGCTGCGATCGTCCCCAGGCTCAAAGCGCTGGCTCAATCTTATTACTCCCGCAATTTACCGGTGATATTCACCCAGCATTTAAACACTTTGCAGGACGCCGGTTCCATGGCCAGCTGGTGGAAAGATTTGATCAGGATTGATAATCCCCAAAGCGCCATCATCCCTGATTTTGATTTCTCCAATAGATATGTGCTGCGCAAGAGCCAGTATGATGCTTTCTACAGGACACATCTTGAAGACATTTTGCACAAAAAGGGGGTTTCTCAGGTGGTTGTGTCCGGCGTAATGACCCACCTCTGCTGTGAGACCACTGCCCGATCTGCCTTTGTGCGCGGATTTGAAGTGTTTTTCATCGTCGATGGAACCGCAACTTATAACGAAGAACACCATTTGGCAGCTTTACTCAATCTCTCGCATGGATTTGCTACACCGATATTGGCAGCAGAAATACAAGATGTTCTGTTAGAGCAGCTCGAGAATTAGATCTGGTGAACATCAAAGATGTGATCATAATTGGAGCCGGTCCGGGTGGATTGGCTACTGCTTTACAGCTGAAACGTTATGGGATCAACCCATTGGTTTTCGAGCAGGAGCAAATTGGCGGGCTGCTACACAACGCCAATCTGGTCGAAAACTATCCCGGTTTCCCGGGAGGCATCCCAGGACCCGAATTGGTGCAGCTATTTAAAGATCAAGCACAAGACCTTTTAACCACGATCGCTCATGCGAGAGTTGAAGAACTAAACTATCTGGAAAATAAATTCAGGGTAACAACTGCTAAACAAGTCTACCAATCCCGGACTGTAGTGATTGCTACTGGAACAAAACCCCGCCAATTTTCAGATATTAAAATCCCCGTGGATTTACAAGACCGGGTTTATTATGAAGTTTACCCGCTATTGGACCTCCATGGAAAGCGGATTGCGATTATAGGTGCTGGAGATGCAGCCTTTGATTACGCTCTGAATCTGGGAAAGAGCAATGATATTTTGATATTAAATCATCGAGAACGGATCAGCTGTTTGCCACTTTTGTGGGAACGGGCGCGCAGATCTCCCCGCATTCAATACTTTCAAAATACACGAATTTCCCAGTTGTCCACAACGCCAGACAAGAAAATGGTATTAGAATGCAGCACTCCCACTGGACACAACATACTTAAGGTAGATTTTCTCGTTGGCGCGATTGGCCGTGATCCCCAACTTGATTTTGTGTCTGGTCAGTTTGTAGAAAAAGCCATACAATTGGAAAGTTCGGGCGACCTTTACTATGTGGGTGATGTGGTGAACGGTTTATATCGTCAAACCGCTATCGCTGTGGGAGATGGTATATTAACAGCCATGAAAATATATGGCCGCTTAAAGGAGAAAGATCAGTGAAAGTTCTTGCTTCAACAGGAAGAGAAGACGTAGCGATGGTATACATTATTGATTTGGGGGAGAATCGACTAATCGAATGCGTCGAATCCGTTCAACCTCCCATTCCTCGTGAAGAAAAATGGGTGCTGCTGGTATCCACCATGTTTGGCTGTCCAATTGGATGCTCAATGTGCGATGCCGGAGGTCACTACCAGGGCAAACCTACCAAAGAACAAATCCTTTCTCAAATTGATTTCCTGGTCAGGAAGCGTTATCCCGATGGGAATATCCCCGCTAAGCAATTCAAGATTCAATTTGCACGCATGGGCGAGCCGTCATTAAATCCTAATGTTCTCGATGTATTGGACGAACTCCCAGAGCTCTATAACGCCCCGGGACTGATGCCTTCGCTGTCTACCGTTGCACCAAAAGGTTCTGGCGATTTCCTGGAACGGTTGCTGGAGATTAAATACGATAGATACTCGGGCGGTCGTTTTCAATTTCAATTTTCCATTCACACTACTGACGAAACCTTACGTGACCAGATCATTCCAGTCAAGAAGTGGAGTTTTGCGGAAATGGAGGCCTATGGTGAACAGTGGTATGCCCCAGGCGATAGAAAAATCACGCTGAATTTTGCCCTGGCCAAGGATATGCCAGTTGATGCGGCTGTTCTGCTCAACCATTTCGATCCTGGAAAATTCTTGATCAAAATAACACCCCTCAATCCAACCTACAGGGCATTGGAGAATAACCTTTCATCATACATCGATCCACATCATGTGGAAAATAATGGCTATGAAATCGTTGAATCGCTCAAGAAGGCTGGCTACCAGGTGATTGTCAGCATCGGGGAGGTTGAGGAGAATCTGATCGGTAGCAACTGCGGACAATATATCAAACAACATTTATCTGCCTCCCAACCCATCCCGGATGGATATACATACTCTATACAGGATTATCTTGGTTAGGACCGGTCCAAACAACAACTACGAACAATTTTATCGATTATATTTCCCCAATCTTATTTATTAATGGGGTATGCAGCTGCGTTGAATAATATAAGAGTTTGCCATGTGGCGATAAAGGAATGGTATGGGGGATTCCACCAATAAAAAAACAAACTTGGTGAATATACCTTCGAAAAGGTCCGTGGAATCTCCCAATGACAAATGCCCTGGGAGCTCCCTTCAACTAATGCTCTTTAAGCTCCCTTCGACTATGTAAATCTTTGTTATTTCCTTCTGTTTCTCTATGGAGGGTACACCCCGAGACTAGACCAATCCAGCAGGAGGCGTATCTCGCAAAATTAGCCAATTCCCTACCCATTGATAAATTCTGTGGCC
>JAUWLJ010000052.1 GCA_030613705.1 Chloroflexota bacterium | reverse complement strand
TTTTCGGAAGGGTGTGATTGCACCTGAGTATTATTTGTCCGATTATTTTTGTTACCAATTCATTTTGTGATGTTCAAATCTGCCTGGTGGATAGTGACACATTTGAATTCAATTATCATTGCAAAGGGAAAAGGAATAAGCTCAAAATTCACTAATTTAATTCGCGACCATTTTACTGTATAATGTGAACAACGGCACAAAGTGTGCAACTTTCCTGCTATGGATGGAAGGTTTCAGATTGGCTCATTACATAAATTTTGCTTTCAATGAATACGGCGCAAGATGAGTCAGCAATTCAAGTCCTAGAAACCCGCTCGCGGTGGGCGAGCCTGGGGGATGTGGAAACGGTGGATAGGACCAGGCAATGAGAGTTTTCGCTCGGACCCCTCTCGATATCTCAAAAGTTATCGTTCCACGCGGTCAGGTTCACCTGATCCCTGAACGCTGTAAGGGCTGTGAAATTTGTGTTCAATTCTGCCCACAAAACGTCCTGTGTATCTCGGAAGAGAGAAACCAAAAAGGGTATCGCATCCCAATGGTTATACCTGGGAAGGAGACCGAATGCGTGAATTGTGAATTCTGCACTCTGGTTTGTCCTGAATTTGCGATTTTCACCCTCCCTTGGAATGGTGATCATGATGGATGATCTCAGGGTTCTCACCGGGAAGCACTTCATGAACGGGGACGAAGCCTGTGCGGAAGGGGCCTTGGCCGCCGGGTGTACATTCTTCGGCGGTTACCCGATCACACCATCTACTGAGATTGCCGAACACCTGGCACGCCGCTTGCCTGAGGTCGACAGCGTATTTATCCAGATGGAGGACGAGTTGGGCAGCATGGCTGCCATCCTTGGCGCTTCTGCGGCTGGAGCGCGGTCAATGACTGCCACCTCGGGTCCAGGATTGAGCTTGATGATGGAGAATTTGGGTCTGGCGGTCATGCTCGAAATCCCTTGCGTGGTCGTGGATGTGCAGCGAGGTTCCCCCTCCACCGGATTGCCGACCATGCCGGGACAATCAGACGTGATGCAAGCGCGCTGGGGCTCGCACGGTGATTATGAGATCGTGGCTTACAGCCCCTGGTCTGCCCAGGAGATGTTCGACCTGACCATTCTGGCTTTTAATATCGCGGACCGATACCGTACTCCAGTGCTGATATTAGGCGATGAAGTCGTAGGTCACATGATCGAACGGGTTGTGATCCCACCCAAGGAACAAATCGATCATTGGGGACGGAAACGACCAAAAGAACCTGATAATGGGCGCTATGAGCCCTTCAAGGTGGAAGACGCAGATCTGGTGCCTCCTATGGTGCATGCTGGAGAGGGGTATCGGGTGCATTTCACCGGCTTAACTCACGATGAACGCGGCTATCCCGATATGTCTGCAAAAACACATCACCAGCTGGTCACCCGCCTGGTAAACAAAATCCGTAACAATGCTGATCAAATCATCCGCACAGAGGGATACTATTTAGACGATGCGCAAATATTGGTTGTCGCATACGGCTGCACGGCTAGATCGGCGCAGCGCGCCGTGCGTGAGGCCCGCCAAAAAGGGATCCAGGTTGGTCTCTTGCGATTGATCTCATTATGGCCTTTCCCGGAGGCCCTGTTCCAGGAATTGGCTGAAAAAGTCGATACGATTATCGTGGCTGAGATGAACCTGGGCCAGATGAGCCGTGAGATCCAACGTGTTACCGGGCGGCCTGTGCGGGGTGTTTTCCATGCTGGTGGGGAGATGATCCCGCCGGAATCGATCTTGGAAGCCATCCGGGAGGCAGCTGCATGACTGCTGTGAAAGTTGCCGACGAACATCCTCTGGACGCGATCATCCGCGCCGATCGCATGCCGCATATCTGGTGTCCTGGTTGCGGAATCGGCATCGTGATGCGCTGTTATGCCCAAGCAATCCTGGATTCTCAGGTTCCGGTTGACCAACATGTGGTGATCTCCGGAATAGGTTGTTCGGGTCGCGTGGCCGGGTATATGAACATCGACTCGTATCACACCACACACGGCAGGGCGATTCCATTTGCATTGGGGATGAAGCTGGCCAAGCCGGAGCTGATGACGACTGTGTTCAGTGGAGATGGGGATTTAGTTGCCATTGGCGGCAACCATCTGATTCATGCAGCCCGACGCAATGTGGACATAAACGTGATCTGTGTAAACAATTTTAATTACGGCATGACTGGCGGTCAGGTTGGTCCAACCACTCCCCAAGGTGCCCGGGGAACGACAGCACCGTACGGTAATCCTGAACTACCGTTCAACTTACCATATTTGCTGTCGGCATCAGGGGCAAATTTTGTGGCTCGTTGGACCACTATCCATGTTCGCCAGATCAGGGAGGATATCCTGTATGCCTTTACCCGGCCGGGATTCACATTTATTGAAGTGCTCGCCCCTTGTCCGGTTGGATTTGGCAAATTGAACAATATTGAAGATGGCTTGGAAGAAATGGAGCTCTATCGCCAACGCTGTGTGCGGGTGCGTGATGGGGATGTGCGTGGTGATGATTTAAATATCGATTTACGCGAGGATAAACCGATCTATGTTGGACGATTCGCTGACCGGGATCGCCCACCGTATGAGCCAGTAAAGGTAGAGGTGAAATGAGGCAGGAGATCCGCATCGCAGGTTTTGGCGGCCAGGGGGTGGTCTTAGCGGGTTATGTTCTGGGAAAAGCCCTGGCACTCTATGCGGGACGCGAGGCCGTGATGACGCAGTCACATGGTCCTGAAGCGCGCGGCGGCGCATCCAGTGCCGACCTGGTAGTGTCCGAGGGTCCGATCGCCTATCCCTTTGTGCAGCAGCCGGATATCCTGGTGGCGTTATCACAAGAAGCATATACAAAATTCCGTCCCTCAGCCAAACCTGAGGCGTTGATCCTGATCGATCAGGACCTGGTCAAATCCCAGGAAGGTGACCACGTCTATGTCATACCGGCGACCCAGCTGGCCGAAGATTTGGGGCGGCGGATTGTGGCTAATGTGGTCATGCTGGGGTACTTCACCGCCGTTACCGGATTGGTCGATCCAGGGTCAATGATTAAGGCGCTGGAAACATCAGTCAAGGCAAAAACACTACCCCTAAACATGAGCGCATTCCACACCGGTCTTGAGTATCAGGTAGATCTTGAGAATAAAGTCGCGATGGGGAGGACTTCATGAGCAGTTCGGTTCTGGTTATTGGTGGTGGTATTGCTGGTATTCAATCTGCACTTGATCTGGCAGAGGCGGGAGCGAAGGTCTACCTGGTTGAGAAGCAGGCCACGATCGGTGGTTTGATGGCCGTCCTGGACAAAAATTTCCCCACCCTGGATTGCTCGATCTGTATCGAAGCACCGAAAATGTCCGAAGTCGACCTGCATCCCAATATTGAGATTCTATCCCCAGCAGAAGTGGTTAAGGTTGAAGGGCAGGCTGGGGATTTTCGTGTTCAAGTGCGTCTGAGTACCCGCTTTGTATCGGATGAATGCACTCGCTGCGGGGATTGTACTGCTGCGTGTCCGGTGGTGTTGCCCAATGAGTATGACTCCGGAATGGCGGCGCGTAAAGCGATATTTACGCCGATACCACAATCTGTCCCAGGAACTTACCTGGTTGATATTGATAATTGTTTAAACGATCCTCCGAACTATCTGCCCTGTGACCGCTGCGCACAGGTTTGTCCCCCAAATGCGATCGATTTCTTAATTCCCAGAGAATCCATCAAGACCATCCGGGTCAGTGCAATTGTTGTATCGATTGGCTACGACATGTTTGATCCGCGGGAAATGCCAGAGTATGGCTATGGGACACACCCAGATATCCTGACCGCCCTGGAGTTTGAACGTCTGATCAATTCAGCAGGTCCCACAGAAGGTGAGATCATCCGCCCCTCGAATGGCGAGCATCCCGCGAATATCCTATTCGTCTTATGTGTGGGTTCACGCGATCAGCGCTTTTTCCATTATTGTTCTCGATTTTGCTGCATGTATTCGATCAAGCATGCATACCAAGCCATCGATCACGGCATTCAAGATGTGTCTGTGCTCTATATGGATATGCGCGCCTTCGGCAAGGGTTTTGACAATTTTTGGAAGCGCACCCAGCTCGAAGGAGCTAAATTCCTGCGTGGGAGACCGGCTCGCATCTCGTCTAATGGCAATGGACAGATCCAAGTGCTCTATGAAGACACAGATCAGGCTGCGCGCATTCAGGCTGACTACGATATGGTCGTTCTGGCGAACGCGGTTGCACCACAAGAAGGACTGGCAGAGCTGGCAGATTGCCTGGGTGTAGACGTGGATCAGGATGGGTTCATTCGTGCCCGAGAGATTGAGGGGGGATTGGTGATGACCACTCGTCCAGGGATTTATATGGCGGGGTGTGTCTCGGGCCCAAAGGATATTCCCGATAGTGTCTCTGAGGGTAGTGCAGCAGCGGCCCTGGCGCTAAGCCATCTGACCAAACGGCAGTGGCCCGATCCGATTGAAGTTGAAGCGATTGAGGATATTGATACACCTAGGGTGGGTGTTTTTGTGTGCCATTGTGGGAGCAATATTGCCGGGGTGAGCGATGTGGAGCGTGTGGCGAAGTTCGCCCTGGGACTGCCAGATGTCATCTGTGCTTCGCACCAGATGTTTTCCTGCGCTGGAAACACCCAACAAGAGATTGAAGAGACAATTAGAAAGGAAAAGATCAACCGGGTGGTTGTGGCAGCTTGTTCACCGAAGACCCATGAATCGATTTTCCGGGGCGTGATGCTGCGCTCCGGGTTGAACCCGTACCTGTTAGAGATGGCGAATATTCGCAATATGGATTCATGGGTCCACAAACACGATAAGGAAGCTGCCACCCAGAAAGCAAATGACATGGTTTGGATGGCGGTCGAAAAAGCCAGGCGCTTGACTCCGCTGCAGATCTCTCATCTACCCTTGATCCAAAAAGCATTGGTGATCGGCGGGGGGATCAGCGGGATGACAGCCGCAGTTGCTATTGCGGATCAAGGATTCGAGACTCACCTGGTGGAAAAGGAGAGCTGCCTGGGTGGCCAGCTCATTCAGCTGGATCAAATCGCGCCGGCAAATATCCAAGCTGCGGCGCTGCTGGAGGCAAAATCCCGCCAGGTTATGGAGAGCGATGTCCATGTCCACCTGGATACAAGCGTCGAAAGCATCGGCGGGGTGGTGGGCAATTTCCAGACGACCTTCGATAATGGAACTTCTCTCGAAGTAGGGGCGATCGTAGTAGCCACTGGTTCTTTACCCTACGAGCCAACCGAATTCAATTATGGGGTAGACCCGCGGGTGATCACCAATCTGGAACTCGAAAACCTGCTCAAAATCGGGGAACCCGAGGCAGAACGAATCACGTTTATCGCTTGCGTTGGATCCCGCCAGGATACGATCGGCTGTTCTCGCTACTGCTGTACTTCGATGATCGCCCAGGCGCTTCGGCTGCGGAAGATGGGTAAGAAAGTGCGGGTCTTGTATAAGGAGATGCGCACATACAGCCGCCAGGCTGAGGAACTCTACGAAGCCGCTAGCCGGTCAGGTGTTCAGTTCTTCCGCTATGATGCAGATCAACCCCCGCAAGCGGTGATCAACTCCCGTGATGGGTATTTAGAGGTTTTCGATCATATGCTGAATGCCAAGCTGCGTATACCAACCGACCTGATTGTCTTAGTCGTGGGATTGAAACCCAGCGAAGATAATCTGGCAGAACAATTGAAGCTGTCGCGCAGTGAGGATGGATTCTATATGGAGCTGCACCCCAAATTAGGTCCAGTCCAAACCGCGGTGCAAGGGGTTTACCTGGCTGGTACAAGCCAGGGTGCCAAGGATGTGCGCGAGTCTATGGCACAAGCCTTAGCTGCAGCTGGAAAAGCTGGCGCATTGCTCGCACTCGGCAAGATCGAGAAGGAGCCGTTAACCGCGCGCCTGATTCCTGAGCTGTGTGTTGGCTGTATGCGCTGTGTCAAGGTCTGCCCTTATGGAGCTATCGAACAGATTGGGCCTCCCGGGAAGGATGGAACGGTAAAGATCATTGAAGCTGCCTGTATGGGATGCGGCACTTGCGCGGCCGAATGTAATTTCGCGGCTATTGAGATGCCATACTTCACCCGGGAACAAATTCTGGCCCAGATAGAGGCCTCCTTAGAGGAGAACCCAGAGGAGAAATGTGTGGTGTTCACCTGCAACTGGTGTTCATACGCAGGGGCGGACCTGGCAGGTATCGAGAAGCGCCAGTATCCTACTTCATCTCGCATCATCCGCACTATGTGCTCAGCCCGTTTCGAGGAGGAATTCATCGCCCATGCTTTTGATCAAGGTGCTGGAGCTGTATTGGTCACCGGATGCCGACTTACAGAGACCGGATCAGATTGTCACTACAACAATGCCAACCAGTTTACCTGGAAACGATTCAAGCATTGGAAGCGTAAATTTGAACGCAAGGGGATCGATCCTGAGCGGCTGCAGCTGCGCTGGATCTCGGCCGCGGAGGGGAAAGAATTCGCTGAAAAGATGGCTGAGATGGACGAGGTTGTGCAGCGCTATGTCCAAGAGCTCAAGCAGCCTGAGATAGCCTGAGGAGGAATAAATTGGCGGATTTCGAACAAGCTGTTGGTGAAGAGGTGCTGCTCATCGATGATGAACTGTGGGAGCAGTTGATCGAGCTGACCGATGGGGCAGCCGCGTTGTGCTTCCAATGTGGGGTTTGTACAGCAACCTGTCCCTGGGGATTGGTTAGACAGAAACCCCTCTCAGTACGCACCCTGATGCGCCAGGCTCAACTGGGTTTGCGGGAGAAGAACGGCGACCTGTGGCTGTGCACGACCTGTGCCCAGTGCGAAGCTCACTGTCCTCGGGGCGTGAATATTGTGGATGTGTTTCGCAGCTTAAGGACTGTGGCCTGGGAAAACCGGGTTCCTGAAAAGGGTTTGCCATCCTTGATGTGGTCGATATTCTGGAACGACAACCCCTGGTCGCAGCCACCTACGCAGCGCGCACTGTGGGCGAATAATTTAGACATACCAATTTTCAATCCCCAAGAGCATGAAGTGATGTTGTATATCGGCTGTACCTCATCCTATGACCAGCGGGCGCAGAAGATCGCCTCTGCGCTTGTTCATATACTCAGGGGAGCAGATGTGGAGTTTGGATTCCTCGGAGAAGAAGAACCGTGTTGTGGAGAAGCGGTGTTGAGCGTCGGTCACAAGCACTACTTTGAGGAGCTCGCAACCAAAACAGCTCAAGTTTTTCAGGAACGGGGAGTCACTCGACTGGTGACAATCTCACCGCATTGTTACGATGTTTTCCGCAATCATTATCCTCCTTTCTCGAATGGTTTTCAACCTCTCCATTACACGCAATACCTGGTCAACTTGATTAATGGAGGACGCCTGCAATTTAAACAGCCCTTAGATCTACAAGTGACTTTCCAGGACCCTTGCTACCTGGGTCGTATTAACGAAGAATATCAGGCTCCCCGAGAAATCCTGAAATCTATCCCCGGAGTTGAGCTGGTCGAGATGGAGAACTCCGCTGAAGAGGCTCTTTGTTGCGGGGGTGGGGGTGGCCGGATGTGGCTGGAAACCCCCCCCGGTGAGCGATTCTCCGATTTACGAGTTGAACAAGCCGTTCAAACTGGGGCGGACATCCTGGCTACCGCATGTCCATTCTGCGTTGCCTGCCTGGAGGACAGCCTCAAATTACGTAAAACTGAAAGCTTTGAGGTGCGCGATATCGCCGAGATCGCTGTTCGTGCGCTTTGAATTATTTTTATTGGATTCATTACTCTACTCGGGCCATGACACTTGTGGAACCGAAGTATCAGGATAATTAGATGGTATCTTCTCTATATGGGATAGGCCAGGAAAGAAAATCGATTTGGGTCTATTTAGAAGTTGAAGCAGGGGGATTGGCAGGTGTATCCTTAGAACTAATCGCCAAAGGTCGCCAGATGTGCAATCAGCTTGGCTGGCAGTTGGCAGGGCTTCTACTTGGCCACCAGGTGGGTGAACTGGCTGCTGATGGTATTGCGTACGGCTTGGATGAGGTCTGGTTGGGGGATGATGCGCTTCTAGAGTATTTCACAATTGAGGCTTATTCAAGGGCTTCATTCCAGGCTCTCATGGAAGCGAAACCGTCTGTTTTTTTGTTGGGGGCAACACCGAATGGACGAGATCTAGCAGGGCGCCTGGCAGTACGGCTGCGGACCGGGCTCAATGCTGACTGCACCGCTCTGTATATGAATCCCCAGGATGAAAGGCTGGTATGTGAAGTCTCGGGGTTTGGGGGTGGTGTGCTGGCTCTGATTGAGATGGCTCAACATCGCCCTCAGATGGCAACCGTTCGTCCGGGAGTATTTTCACCCGGGGAACTCGATCGAAAGAATGCAGGAAAAATTATCCCTATCTCTCTGGATTTGACAGAGGACGTGATCAAAACGCGCCTGGTCGAGCACTCAATTGGAGAGCAGGTTGACCTGACGCGTGTACCGGTGCTGATTGCTGGCGGCCGTGGGGTGGACGGCGATTTCAATATGCTAGGTCAATTAGCGCAATTGTTGGGAGGCGAGATTGGTGCTACGCGCCCGCCAGTAGATGAGGGACATATCGAACGTGAGCGGCAAATCGGTCAAACGGGTGTCGTCAGCAGTCCCAAGGTCGCCATCTGCTGCGGCATCAGTGGGGCGTTCCATTTTGTGGTTGGAATTGAAAAGGCTGATATTGTGATTGCGATTAACTCCGACCCGGAAGCGCCAATTTTTGATTATGCAGACTACTGTATTGAGGGGGATGTGCACCAAATCGTTCCTGCCCTGATCGAAATCCTATCGGCAGAGCGGGAGGTGAGAATTGGCTGAGCTGCAGATTGTGGTGTGTGTGAAAGTGGTCCCCAAACCGGAGGAGATTCGCGTTGATCCAGAGACCCATTTTCTTGAGCGAACGAACGCTCGCAGCGAGATCAACCCACCCGATATGAATGCGATGGAAATGGCATTGTCAATGAAAGACCGCTACGGTGGGTGCATCAGCCTGCTCTCGATGGGACCATCATTCTTTGAGCCGAATTTGCGGGTAGCTCTCGCGATGGGCGCCGACCATATCTACCTGCTCAGCGACCCGGCATTCGCTGGCGCAGATACCCTGGCGACCACCTATACTTTGGCCCAGGGCATCCGTAAGATCGGGGATGTCGATGTGATTTTGTGTGGGGAGGAATCCTCCGATGGTGCCACCGGGCAAGTTCCGCCGGGTTTGGCAGAATGGCTGGATATACCCCAGCTGACTCTGTTGACTGATGTGAGTATCGATCAGACTCTGCGGACCGCGCGCGGGCGGAGAGAAATCAAGGGTGGCTATGAAATCCTTGAAGTACCTTTTCCCTGTGTGATCTCGGTAAAGACGGCCTGCAATGAGCCGCGCTTCAAGGATTACCACCTCAGGGACTGGGCGCTCGAAAAGGATCGTTTGACAGTCTGGGATGCTGGAGATATTGATGCTGAGCCTGGGCATATCGGCCTGACTGGCTCGCCTACGATTGTAACTGGATTAGCCGAAGCCCCTTATCGAGAACGCAGACGGGA
>JAUWLJ010000281.1 GCA_030613705.1 Chloroflexota bacterium | reverse complement strand
CCAGCAAGAACTGCACCAATCGCCTTTTAAGAACTCCGGCACCCTTTTGCTTGAGGAACGCACCTCTCCCGATGAAATCTGCAGGTTTATCAGGTTTTACTGTGAAACCCAGACCAACTTCAAGCGGTGTGTCCAGATTATCGATGTCGTGACCATAATCCCGGTAAGCTTTTTCAAGCCGCAGCGTCTCAAGAGCCTGCAGCCCGGCGTGTTTTAAATTTAATTCCTTTCCCGTTTCAACCAAACTATCGTAAACGTGCAGCGAAAACTCGCTGGGTACGTACAGCTCCCAGCCTAATTCGCCCAGGTAAGTGATGCGCAGCGCTTTAACTAACGCATAGCCTATGTCGATCTCCTGGAGTGTCAGGTAGGGGAAAGCAGGGTTCGACATGTCCGCAGAGGTCAATTTGCTCAGCAGTTGGCGTGATTTCGGTCCCTGGATATTGATCAGCGAATATGCGGAGGTCACATCTGTGATGGTAAGGTGAGCCTCGGGTGGGACATGACGCTTAAACCAGGTTAACACATGGGTGTGGATAGACCAGGAGCAGACCACCTGGTATTGATCTTCCGCCAGGCGAGTCACGGTCAGATCTGCTTCGATCGTGCCGCGTTCGTTCAGCCAGGTGGTATAAACACAGCGACCGATTTCCACATCGATTTCCCTGGCGCAGATGTGATTGAGGACTTTCTCCGCATCGCGACCCTGGATGAGGAATTTTGACATCGGGGTTAAATCCATGAGAATCACGCCCTCGCGGGCGGCTTTATGTTCGGCGGCGTTGTAGTTGAACCAGTTCTGGCGCTTCCAGGAGTGCTCGACGGTGGGCTCAACCCCAACCGGGGCGAACCAATCCGCATATTCCCAGCCATCTGACTCTCCAAACCAGGCACCCGCCTCAGCCAAGCGGTCATGGAAGGGAGATTTTCGAACACCGCGTGCAGATTCAAAATGCAGATTTGACCAGCCTTCTGCATACTGCCAGCCTAACATTTCCACTGTGCGGTCATGCAGGTACTTGGGGTTATTGCGGAAGGGAGACATGCGTTCGATGTTGATCTCGCTGATGTCCACCGGAGGATACCCGTCAACGATCCACTGGGCGATGATCTGGCCGGCACCACCGGCAAGCAAAATGCCAAGTGAGTTGAATCCGGCGGCGACATAGAAGTTTCTCAATTCAGGCGCTTCACCCATCATGGGGCTCATGTCCGGTGTAAAGCTCTCCGGACCGCAGAACAGCAAATGTACCCCTGCTTCTTTGGCCACTGGGATGCGCTTCATCGCCTTTTCCAGGTATGGCATCAGGCGATCCCAGTTAGGGGGAATCTCACCAAAGCTGAAATCCTCTGGAATACCACCCATCCCCCATGGTCCCGCAATCGGCTCAAACATCCCCACCATCAAGCCACCTGTCTCTTCGCGTAAATAGAGATACAGCTCCGGATCCTCGACGATCGGCAAATCCGGATGCACCCCTTCGATCGGCTCGGTGATCAAGTAGTAATGCTCGGCGGCATGCAGCGGCACATTCACCCCGGCCATTTTACCCAATTCGTGAGCCCAAATGCCACCGCAGTTAACCACATACTGCGCGGCGATTTTCCCCTTGTCGGTAACCACGCCGGTCACCCGTCCCTTGTCTTTCAGAATCCCGGTGACCTTCGTCTCTTCCAGGATTTGAGCACCACCCATTCTGGCCCCCTTGGCTAAAGCCATCGTGGTATCAACTGGATTCGCCTTTCCATCCAGGGGGTTGAAAAATCCAGCCAGGAGATCATCGGTATGCATTAGAGGCCATAATTTCTTGACTTCTGCAGGGGAGATTTGTTCTACATTAATACCGTACCCCCGGGCGAAGTCGGCTTGCCGGCGCAGCCCCTCCACTCGTTCGGCATTGCTGGCCACCTCAAGGTAGCCGATCGGTATGCAGCCAGTGTCCTGACCGGTCTCCTCACCCAATCGCCCAAACAGCTCCCGGGTGTATTTGGCCATATTGATCGTGGTTTCTGTTCCGAAACCACCGCTGACGATCAGCCCCGCCGCGTGCCAGGTAGTTCCTGCAGTCAGTTTGGCGCGTTCCAGCAGCAGCACATCCCGCCAGCCCAGCTTTGTCAGGTGGTAGGCCACGCTGCAGCCAATCACGCCACCGCCGATGACCACCACCTTAGCTTGTGTTGGGTAACTTCCCTGGGTAAGTTTCTTAGTCAATATACGCCTCCGATTTGGCCGGGAATGTCCCTGAATTACGGTGAATACACCTTTGAAAGTGCTGCTCGGAATCCGACATTATAAGTCGAAATATATTAAGAAAAACCTTATGCACTGAAAGAATTATACAGGTGATTGTCATTATTGCCCCGGGTAGTTAATCATAATCTGGTCACATATGATAGGTGTTGTCAAGGTAATAGCCTGGATTCATCGGTTGAAGAGTTGTGGTTAAACCTAAGGTTTTTCAGCCACCACAATCAACACCGGTTCCCTTTGAAGACCCTTTTCTTGAAGCGAACGGCGCAATTCCTCACTTTGCTGGATCAACACCTGGCTGCCCGTTGTCCTTTGGGCGCGCTGGACATATCTGTCGAGATAGCCTGCAATGGATTTCAGTGTCTTTTCATCCATCGGGTCTGAGTTTGTGTTGGTGAAATCACGGATAGTCACATTGTGAAAGTTCAATTCGTCGACAAAATCAAGCATCTCGTCGCGGGCAAATGTCCGGTCATGAAGGATGCCTAGACTGGAATCGACGGCCGCAGCCCAGTGATGGATGCGCACCGCGTTAAACTGTGCCTCTGTCGTCCCATCGCGGTGCATTTCTGTGAGGATAAATCTTCCTCCAGACTTTAACACGCGCTTCATTTCCGCTAAAACCTTTGCGACATTTTCCAAATGATGCAGCGATGCGGAGATATTGACCGTATCAAATGAGCCTGTCTCGAACCCGAGCTGCTCAGCGTCCATTTGAACGAAATGGATTTCTGGGTTTTGATAAACGCCTCGCGCGATTCTTATCACTCTTTCACTTGAATCGATGCCTGTAATGCTGGCATAGCTGCTCAGGTAGCGCCGAAGGATGTTAATATAGCCGCCTTCTCCGGTGGCGACATCCAGCACGCGTCCACCATTAATATCGGTAAAAAGCTCTTCAAAGGCGTTCAATGTTTATCAATCCTTGTCGGTTTCAACCGCGCCAAATCTGGAATTATTCACCCTCTAAAACCTCAACGATTTGCCCCATTTGTTCCTTGCTGAGCGGTCCGAGCTTCATTGCGCCGGTGTTTTCCTCCACCTGCTGGACGGTTTTAAAACCAGGGATGGGCACCATGCGCTCATCCAGCGCCCAGATATATGCCAACGCCGCTTGCGCCAGGGTGTGCCCCCGAGAAGTGAGCACCTCCCGCAAGGCATCTATCTGCTTTAACCGTTCCGCTGGGACACCATATTTAAAACTCAACCCATGCCGGATATCATCTTCCGGGAAAGTTGAATCCGAGCTGAATTTTCCGGTCAGGATGCCTTTATTGAGCGGACTCTTGTTGATCCCTCCCAGGTCGAATTCTTTACACAGCGCCCGCATCTCAGGGTTGTCGTGATTCACATTAAGGGCGAATTGGATCGCCGTGCAGTGCTCACCCTTGGCGAAAATGCCAGCCCGG
>JAUWLJ010000044.1 GCA_030613705.1 Chloroflexota bacterium | reverse complement strand
TTCCCATAATTGGGCTGCGATCAAATTCCCAAGAGCATATGTGGAGAAGTAACCGAGATAACCCTGCGACCAATGGCCATCCTGCAAAACTCCCAAAGCATCATTTGGGGGCGAGATTCCCAGGTATTCCTGCATACCGTTATTCCAAGCCTCGGGCAGATCTTTCACTTCGAGAGAACCTCCAATTAAAGCGATCTCCAGTTCAAGCCGCAACATAATATGCATGTTGTAGGTGGCTTCGTCCGCTTCGACACGGATCAGAGATGGCTCAACCTTGTTGATGGCTTTATAAAAAGTCTCAAGGGTGATATTGCCCAATTGAGCAGGAAAATAGTCCTGAAGTGATGGATAATCGCGAGTCCAGAATTGGCGTGAACGTCCGATTATGTTTTCGTACATACGAGACTGGGATTCGTGGATCGCTAATGAAGCACCGTTAGCTAATGGAGTGCGATCCAGGTTTGGATCAATCCCCTGGACGTATATTCCGTGCCCACTTTCATGAGTTGTGCTGAAAAATGCGGAAGGGAAAAAATTATCCATAAAGCGGGTGGTGATGCGAACATCGCCCAGGCCAATATCCTGGGTGAAGGGATGTGCTGACTTGTCCTGGCGACCACGCTGCCAATCATATCCATAATCAGTGATCACATCCACTCCAAATTCCCATTGAATACTTTCGTCAAAATTCTGGTGCAAAAAGGAGTCATCCACCTGGGGGCTTTTATCGATAGCGCGCAGCAGCTCAACTTGCTGCGGTCTCAATGCGGTGAATATTTCCTGCACATCCGCAGTCTTTAAACCTGGCTCATAATCATCTAGGAATGGGTCATAAATGTGATCGAAGGGACGAAAGCATTCAGCATATTGGCGTTTTAGATCGAGCATCATCTCCAGTGAAGGTTGAAAATCACCAAAATTCGCATCCTGGCGAGCACGCACCCAAACGAGATGGGCATCGCTGGATGCTTTGGCAATCTCAGCCATCAGGGTCGCGGGAACCCTAGATTTCTTCCTATATAAGCGGTTGCTAACCCGAATCAATCTGGCATCATCTGAATCTGGGTCAAGTTCATTCCCATAAGGGGTTAAATCCTCAAGCAGCTGACCAACCTCATCTGCGGTGAACTTCAGATGAGCGATCCTGGAAAGGGTTGCCATCTGGTACCCTCGTCCATGAGAGCCACCTGCGGGCATATACGTTTCAAGATCCCAATGCAGCAAGCCGATCGTAGAAACAAGGTCTTTATATTCGTTGAGCAATGTTTTCAATTGGGCGAGCTTAGTCTCGGGGTTCATGAAATCTCCATAGATTTAGATTTGGAATTACACAATTTTCGATCTGAGTGGGTCACCCTGCAATGCAGCTAATACTTCCCTAGCGATATCAACCGCGGCGCGTGCTTGTGCTTCAGCAGTTTGAGCGCTGATGTGTGGGGTAGCGACCACCTTTGGATGAGATACCAGGGCAGACATCCCAGGAGGTTCCTTTGCAAATACGTCTAAAGCTGCTCCAGCAACTTGTCCCGATTCCAAAGCCGCCAGCAAGGCAGTTTCATCAACAATACCCCCCCGTGCGGTGCAAATCAGACGTACTCCGCGTTTCATGGTGCCAAAGGATCCTCCATTGATCATGCCCCGCGTTTCGGGGTTGAGTGGAACATGAATGGAAATGAAATCAGATTGGACATATAATTCTTGAATGTTGACGGGGTTTGCTCCCCGGCGTTCGATATCTGCAGCTGATATGAGAGGGTCGTATCCAATGACCTGCATTCCCAGCGACTTCGACATTTGAGCCAGTGAGCTGCCGATATTTCCCATACCGATGATGCCAAGCACTTTATCCTTGATTTCAACCCCCATAAATTGTTTTTTCCGCCACAAGCCCGATTTCATCGTACCATCTGCCGCAGGGATCGATCGGGCAAGGGAAAATAATAACGCCAGTACGTGTTCTGCAACTGCCTGCGTGGTAGCATAGGGCGAGTTCACCACTGTGACATTATTCAGGTTTGCAGCTGCTAAATCGATGTTGTCCACTCCCACACCAGCCCGACCGACAACTTTAAGGTTGGACGCGGCAGAAAAAACTTCGGCATTTACCCGGGTTCGGCCGCGGACAATCAGTGCCTCGAATTCACTTATCACCTCGATCAATTCTTCAGGAGAGATACCCGCGCGTTCATCTACTTGGGCAGCTTTGGAAAGGATCTCCAAGCCTATTTCATCAAGTCCATCAGCAACAATGATTTTCCAATCTGACATGGGATTCTCCGAAAATTGACGTAAGGTAATCACCCCTGGATCAGAAGATGAACCAGCCCCGATTGTACCTCAGATCACACAGGTAAGATTGTCGAGCTAATTGCACTCTTAATATTAAATAAATGTCAAAATGCCTGGGAAGCCCTTGACTTTTACCATCAGTCTGGGTACCATCGGCAAGACAATCAACAACGAATAAAATTTTAGTAGAATTGTGAAGTGGAGGTATTGATGGCAAACATTCCTGAGATCGATGAAGGCACATTTGAGAGTGAGGTGCTGACGGGTCCGGATCCTGTGCTGGTCGATTTTTCTGCGGTCTGGTGTGGTCCCTGCAAGATGCTGGACCCGATTGTTGAAGAGTTGGCAAGCGAATGGGAAGGAAAATTAAAGGTTGTGAAAATTGATGTCGATCACTCTCCTGGTATCGCCATGCAGTACCAGGTTTTAGGCGTGCCAACCCTGATGCTTTTCGTCGATGGCGAATCGCGCGAGCGCATAACCGGCTTCCAACCAAAGAAAAGAATCGTTTCCAAGCTTGGCCCTTATATCAACAGCAATTAGCTGGCCCACTTCAAATGCATCCCATTCCCAGTCGTAAATCACGACTGGGAATTTCTTTACCCTCGGGACTTGATTTAATTCATTAGCATGGTTATAATTCTTGCTATTGCAATTACTTGCAATAGCAAGAATTCGTATTATGAGAAACGATCATCCTGAATTATCCTGGTTGCGTGAACAAGGCTACCGTCTGACACCCCAGAGGTTAGCGATTTTGGATGTTCTGCGCAATACCCATGGCCACTTAAACCCCACAGAAATTTACCAACGGGTGTCGCAGGACATCCCTGGATTGACCGAAGCCACGGTTTACCGGACACTAAATTTTCTGGCTGAACAAGGATTAGTCCTTGTTGCTCACCTGGGGCGTGGTCGATTGGTTTACGAATTTACTGAGCATGATCATCACCATTTGATTTGCAGGCAATGTGGAGACATGAGGGAAATAGATCACTTGGAGCTTAAGGGGCTTTACAAACAATTCCTGAACAATACAGGCTACCAAATAAACACCATCCACGCCACATTTTTTGGTCTTTGCCCTGATTGCCAAAAGGATTGGTCTCCCTGAATTCATATCCTGAATGTTCCGAGGCTAGGAGGTCTGAATGTTACTTTCACCTGTAGCGATGCATATTCCTGATGGCTTCTTATCTGTCCTGGTCTCGATCGTACTCTGGATTGTCTCCATCGTGATCGTAGGTTACGCGTTAAAACGCGTTGGAAAGGATCTGGGTGAGCGCCAGGTACCCTTAATGGGTGTCTTAGCTGCGGCGATCTTCGCCGGGCAGATGCTCAATTTTGCAGTTGCCGGCGGCACATCTGGCCACCTGATGGGCGCCGCGATAGCCACTATCCTGATGGGTCCGTGGGCAGCGATCCTGATCATGACCAGCGTGGTCAGCATCCAGGCGCTCATCTTTCAGGACGGAGGTCTGCTGGTGCTCGGGGCGAATATCTTCAACATGGCCATTGTCGGCGTGGCGGTGGCTTATATGGCTTATCGCACGGTTTTGAGAATCACCGGTAATGTGAAAAGGGGAATACTGATTGGCGGATTCGTGGCGGCTTGGTTCTCAATTGAGATTGCTTCCTTGTCAGTCGCTATGCAGTTAGTCTTTTCGGGAACCTCGCCAGCAAAACTGGCAATTCCAGCCATGGCGGGGGTGCATGCGCTGATCGGTATTGGTGAAGGTTTGATCACTGTTGGAGCCTTAGCCTTCTTGCTTTCTGCCCGTCCAGATCTGGTTAAATTTGGCGGTACACGTCCTATTGGTGGCAGACTGGTGTGGTTGGTCGGTTTGCTGGTCACATTGGCGCTGGTAATTGCCTCCCCGCTGGCATCAACCCGCCCAGATGGTCTTGAGTGGGTGGCAAAGCAAAATGGTTTTTTGGAAACAGCACGCGGACCGCTATACCGAATCATCCCAGATTATCTCGTCCCGGGCATATCGAGCGAAGCTTTGGCGACCATCGCGGCAGGCATCCTGGGGACCGCGATCGTCTTAGGGGTAAGTCTTGGTGTTGCTTATTCCCGTCGCAATCGACAAACCTCGGGTGGATAAGATTGCATATCCATTTCCTTGATCCTTATCAAGGGGGGCATAGCCCAATTCACCGCACAGATGCGCGTGTCAAGCTGGTCTTATCTGTAGGGTTCATCTTAACAACAGCTCTGATCCCAATTGGGGTATGGCCAATCTATGTTTTACTGTTTGCGATGGTCATTTCTTTCGTTATTCTGTCCGGTGTAGGTGTTGGTTATGTCCTTAAGCGCGCAGCACTGGCCTTTCCTTTTGTGCTGGCTGCACTGCCATTGATATTTACCACTCCCGGACTTCAGTTATTCTCATTAACATTAGGAACTTGGGAAATCCCAGTGACGCTTCCCGGAGTGGAGCGGTTTTTCAGTATTGCGCTGAAATCATGGATTTCTGTGCAGGCGGCTATCTTGCTAACCGCGACAACCCAATTTCCAGACATATTAACGGCAATGCGCGCAGTGCGTGTTCCACGCCTCCTGGTCGCAATTATTGGATTGATGTGGCGTTATCTGTTTGTGTTGGCGGATGAGGCGCTACGCCTGATACGTGCTCGGGCAGCCCGGAGTGGTGAAGCAGAAATCCCGGGTCATCGCAAAGGTGGTCGAATTGCCTGGCGAGCTCAAACAGCAGGTGGGATGGCGGGAAACTTATTCTTACGTTCCATCGAACGCAGCGATCGCATCTATGTCGCCATGCTCTCCCGGGGCTATGATGGTGAAGTTCGCAGCATGCCGCTTCCCAAGCTTGAGGCATCCAATTGGATCGAGTTGATCCTTGGTGGGGGGATCTTGATTCTTCTGGTAGTTCTATCTCTCTTGATTTGGGAGTGAAGGGATGCACCATTCTATTGAGATTGAAGGCTTAACTTTCTCTTATCCCGATGGGCATGAAGCACTGAATGATGTGTCACTGGTGATCAAGCCCTGCGAAAAAGTCGCTTTGGTTGGACCCAATGGGGCTGGCAAGTCAACTTTGATTCTGCATTTGAATGGCATTCTCTCTGGGAGCGGCAGCGTGCGAGTATGCGGGATGAAGGTTGGGAAAGATACTTTGGGGCGTGTTCGAGCCATGGTTGGGTTGGTCTTCCAATCTCCTGATGATCAGCTATTTTCCCCGCGAGTTTATGACGATGTCGCTTATGGACCTTTATACCAAGGTTTACCGCTGCAGACCGTCCAAGAAAGAGTTGAGGAGTCTTTAGCGGCTGTCGCCATGAGCGATTACTCACAGCGTATCTCGCATCATTTGAGCATGGGTGAGAAGAAACGCATTGCCATAGCCACTGTACTATCCATGAAACCAGAGGTGCTTGTCCTGGATGAGCCCACAGCTGGCCTCGCCCCACGCGCCCGGCGCTCATTGATCAATTTGCTTCACGAGCTGCCGCTAACGATGCTGGTTTCTACCCATGATATGCCCCTGGTCAAAGATCTTTTTCCCCGAATGGTGATCCTCGATCAGGGTAGGGTAGTTGCAGATGGCCCAACCAGCGTTTTGATGGAAGATAAAGAGCTGCTTGACGCACATGGTCTGGAACGCCCATTCTAATCCAGTGGAAATTTAACTGTAAAGACCAGGGGGGGCCAACCATCACTGGCAGCAGACACCCTGGTCTAAATTGTCAAACGATCAGTCAGCAGCCAAGGACACTTTTTCACCCAGTCCAGCCGCGAGGCGCAATTCTTCCGCTTTGTCGGTGCGCTCCCAGGTCAGATCCAGGTCATCACGACCGAAATGTCCATAAGCTGCAACCTGGCGATAGATCGGACGACGCAACTGCAGGTCACGGATAATCGCGCCAGGGCGGAGGTCGAAGTGCGTATCAATCAGGTCGCTGATCTGATCGGCTGAAATACGTCCCGTACCAAAGGTCTCGACATTGACACTCAAGGGCTGGGAAACACCAATCGCATAAGCGACCTGAATTTCACAGCGATCGGCTAATCCAGCGGCGACAACATTTTTCGCAACCCAGCGGGCAGCATACGCAGCCGAGCGATCGACCTTTGTGGGATCCTTCCCGCTGAAACATCCACCCCCATGACGACCCATACCGCCATAAGTGTCGACGATGATCTTCCGCCCAGTCAATCCGGAGTCACCCAAAGGTCCACCGATCACAAAGCGACCGGTCGGGTTGACATAAATCTTCATCTGGCTGTCGACCATTTCTGAAGGTATCACTGGTTGAATGACGTGTTCAATCACAGCTTCTCGAATGTCCTGCTGGTCAATCTCGGGTGCATGCTGGGTGCTCACCAGGACAGTATCAACTCGTTTTGGTATGCCAAAGCTGTACTCAATTGTCACCTGGGTCTTCCCATCAGGGCGCAGCCAGGGTAAAGTGCCGTTCTTGCGGACTTCGCTCAGGCGGCGAGCGAGTTTGTGTGCCAGGTAAATTGGCATGGGCATCAATACCGGGGTTTCATTGCAAGCATATCCAAACATCATCCCCTGATCGCCAGCTCCAATCGAGTTGATCTCCTCTTCAGTGACTTCACCAGTTCTGATTTCCAAAGATTTGTTTACTCCAATGGCAATATCCGTGGATTGCTTGGTAACCGCCACCTGTACGCCACAGGTGTTGCCATCAAACCCTTTTGCGCTGTCATCATAGCCAATATCGATGATGACTTGACGGGCGAGTTCATCAAAATTGAAATTCGCTCGAGTTGTGATCTCGCCCAAGAACATCACGAAGCCAGTCTTGGTGGCGACTTCACAAGCGACACGAGACGAGGGATCCTGTTCCAGGCAGGCATCCAGGATGGCATCGCTGAGTTGATCGCATATCTTATCTGGATGTCCTTCGGTGACTGATTCCGAGGTGAACATCAAGCTTGGTGATTCCATGAAGGTAGTGCTCATTAATATTATCCTCCGATAAAAATAAAATTGCCCTTCGAAACAGAAAAGGGCAACGACAAATTTGCACGGCTGCCCTCTCATCTTCCAGAACATCCGTCTGCCAGAATTGGCACCTTTGCCGATCAAGTCATCAGGAAATTTGCAATCTTGTGCTTCCTGGACGACCAGATGCTGGTCAGGTTGCCGAGGCTTCTCAGGGCCGGTCCCTCCACCTCTCTGGATAAGAGTGCCGAATAAGGCTTTTTAATTGTTGTGGTGCATGATACCATGCCAAGAATGGGATGTCAATTGGGGTAAACCAGGGGATCGTCCAGAGGGCACTGTGCAGCTATTAGCTTCGTCCCTGAACGTCGGAGTAGGGTAATGCCTCAAATGAAAATGGCTTCGACATAATCATTATAAGATTGTCTTAACCTCCGCTGGTTGGTCTGATTACGCTGAGCGTGCAAATGCTCTTTATGAGCTGAGGAAAAGGGCCCGTTTCACACAGACCATCCAGCTGGGGTACGAGCCAAGTAATAACGATCTGCCTATCCTTTGGGATAAGGAGCGCTAAATGAACCTTTGTTGGCCATGATCAAAGCAACGAGTCTCGTCAGAGCAGTGGGTAGCCAAAGCTGTTATCAGTCAAAGGTCTGATAACCACAGTGTATTTTGAGTGTAAAATAATGGCATGAAACTCAACATTCAAGACGCTGAAATTTTTTTCAGGCAGATGGAATCACTTCAGTTATTTGTAAATCTGAAGTTGGGAATTCTTCCCCAAATAACTACAGTCGATGAATATCAAATACTCACCTCTAAAGAGAGAATCCCTGTTCGAGATGCGCTGTAGGACAACATAGAATTGATCGATTCTTTTCTTCAGGAAAACTCGCAACAATTCCCAAAAGAGGAACTTGAAATTATAGAGAGTTGGAAACAGTTCATTCGGGGAGAATTCTTCATTGAACGATTTCTCAAGAAATACACGATTTTTATCGGAAATGAGAATGTGTATGGTGTGTTGGCACTGTATGAATCATTTGAAGAAGCGTTACCTTATGTGCGGCTCCCATATTACACGAAGGCATTGTTGTTACCCTTTAAAGGCAAGATAATATATGATGGGATATTGGAGGGCTACAACATCTCGTTTGGGAGGGGAATAAGATCGGATCTCAAAGAGGAATATATGACCGCAAAGCAAAATGGGAGAATTATTGAAAGTTTTGAACCTGTTAAACGGGTAGAAAAAAAGAAACCAAGTAAGGATTGGCGGCCAATCATTGATGAAATTTCACTAGAAGTGAAGAAGTTTAAGTCGAGTAGTGGAGCTCCGCCAATCCAAAGTCCAGCGTTTAGTTTGGCAAAAGCCAGTATTGAGTTTACTAAAACGGCCGTTAATACACCTGATGATCTGGATGAACTGTGGAAGTCATTGAAGAGAGTCGAACGGGCAATAAGAAAAGCGGAAACAACATTGTTCAGGGCAGGCGATTATTAATATGCATGATGAAAGCTGGCTTTATGTGCAGCCGATCTGCTTAAGGTAGTCTGTTTTGATTCCCGGTCAACCTGCGCACAGATGAGTAGTGATGTATTGCCAAAGCTAGCATAGTGGCTGAGAACGAACCCGCAAGATATCTACCCTACTACCCAGATGATGAAATAATAGCCGATCAGCGCGGCCCATAACCAGGAGTCAATCCGGTCGAAGACGCCCCCGTGACCCGGGATCAAATTACTCGAGTCCTTGACACCGCTTTGACGCTTGATCATACTTTCGCCCAGGTCACCTAAGGTTGTGATGGTGCTGAGCAAAAAACCCAGCAGGGCTGCCTGGAGGGGAGTGATCGAAAATGCTGGGCCAGCCCAGATCTGCCACAGGTACATCAATCCAACAGCACCCAGCGTTCCGACCAGGACACCACCCAAATAGCCTTCCCAGGTTTTCTTGGGGCTCAAACGAGGGCTGAGTTTATGTTTTCCGAAACTGCGCCCGATGAAGTATGCGCCTGAATCGGCCAACCAAACACAGGGCAGAACCAGCAGCAGCCACCAAAACCCCTCAGGAAGCGCACGGATCGAGATCAAGTAGGCACCTAACCAGCCGGGATATAACGCGGCGGAGAAGGTCACCGCGAAATCCGTTCCCGCCTGGTCCCGGCCGCGTTCATAAGCCACCATGTGGTAAATCATGCTGATGATCAAGATCAGGCTGATCAACAAGGGTGAGCTTTCAAAACTATTCCAGGCTCGCCCCAGGGCAAGTGCGGCTGCGCCCGCGACAGCGATGACGACAGAAGGTTCCAGTCCGCTACCCCGAAAAATCCGGCTGTATTCCCAGGCCGCCAGACCTACAATCAGAGCGACAAAAGCACTAAAGACCCAGCCGCCAATATAGATAATGACCAACCCGACAGGTAGCAGGATGGCTGCCACAACGACTCGTGTTCTCAGCATGATGAATTCTCTTATACGGATTGGGGGACGTGGCCGTAGCGCCTCTGGCGATGCTTGTACTCTTCCAAAGCGCGAGCCAGCTCTTCTTTATCAAAATCGGGCCAAAAAGTTGGCGTGAAATACCATTCAGAATATGCGCCTTGCCAAATCAGGAAATTGCTGCCGCGTAATTCGCCCGAAGTGCGAATGATCAGATCTGGATCCGGTACGCCAGCGGTGAAGAGGTACTTACTGACTAATTCATCGGAAACCTCGTCAGGTTTGACGCCGTTTTCGATCATATGCTGGATAGCGCACACGATCTCATCCCGTCCCCCGTAGTTAAATGCCACACACAATATCAGGCGATCATTGTCTTTGGTATATTCGATCGCCGCGAGTACTTTCTTATGTAATGATGGTTTTAATCTATCCAGGCGCCCAATATGCATGAGGCGGACGCCTTGTTT
>JAUWLJ010000326.1 GCA_030613705.1 Chloroflexota bacterium | reverse complement strand
CACTTCCAGGGTACTGAGATTCATACCATCGTGCTGGTGCCATTAAACCTGCGGGAAAGTGTGATCGGCTTCTTGGGAGTTGAGCTGCATGATAAAGAAAGGATCATCACCAGTGAGGAAACCACGCTGTTAGAGATTTTTTCTTTTGATATCGCTAAATTAATCGAGGATAGCCATCTGTTTGAGCAAACTAAGGCGCTGATCACAGCAGAAGAACGGAACCGCTTGGCGCGCGACCTGCACGACTCGGTAACGCAGGTGCTGTTCTCCATCACCCTGCTGGCGGAGGTGCTGCCTAAAATCTGGCAGCGCGATCCAGAACAAGGTCTTCAAAGACTGGATAAACTGCGCATGCAGACGCGCGGCGCGCTGGCTGAAATGCGCACCATGCTGCTCGAACTGCGCCCAACTGCGGTGATCAATACCCCGCTGGGTGAGCTGCTGGCACAGCTGACCGAGGCGATCACCAGCCGCTCCGGTCTGCCGTTTCAGCTTTATATCGAACAAATCCCCCCCCTGCCAGATGATGTACAAACCAGTTTCTACCGCATCGCCCAGGAAGCTTTGAACAATGTTGTCAAACATGCCCAGGCTAAGCAAGTTAATTTGAGTTTGAGCGCAACTCCAAATTCAGCCGGTGAGGGGAGGCACGAAATCAAGCTGGTGATCGAGGATGATGGGGTCGGCTTCTCCTCCGGGAAGGATTATGCTGATCGATTGGGAATTGGGATCATGCACGAACGCGCGGCAGCCATACAGGCCAGCTTATCCCTGGAAAGCCGGCCCGGCCATGGCACGCGAGTAGCCGTAATCTGTTGCACCGAATCATTGGATCAACTATGACAGAATCAAAACCCATCCGTGTATTAATTGTCGACGACCACCCGATGGTACGCAGCGGTTTAATGGATTTTATCTTCGCTTACGATTGGATGGAAGCGGTCGGTGAAACCGAAAATGGTGTTGAAGCGGTGGAGTTTTGCGCCACCCATGATGTGGATGTAGTCCTCATGGATATGGTCATGCCCTTGATGGATGGCAGCGAGGCCACCTGGCGTATCCTGGCGCAAGGTAAACCGGTGCAGATCATTGTCTTAACCAGTTTTCACGAGCAGGACCTGGTCCAGCAGGCGCTGAAAGCAGGGGCAATTAGCTATCTGTTGAAGAATGTCAGCGCAGAAGAACTCGCTGCGGCGATCAGGGCTGCCCATCGTGGGACCTCGACACTGGCACCTGAAGCCACAGAAGCATTGATACAGGCCACCCGCAAGAAACCCGGTGTAGGATTCGACCTGACTGCAAGGGAGCGGGAGGTATTAGCCCAGCTTGTACAGGGATTATCCAATTCCGAAATCTCCGAGCAGCTCTCCATCGGTATGGCGACGGTTAAGTATCACCTGACGAATATATTCACCAAATTGGGGGCGAAAAACCGGGTTGAGGCAGCAACTATCGCCCTGGAGCACAACCTGGTAGAACAGCAGAATTAAGCAACCAGTTCTAAATAGCAAAATCAATACCTATCCTTTCGGATAGGCACGCAACCAAACTTCCGGTTGGGATAAAAACCAGACTCATGATTATGCTTAAGGTTGTTATGTATTGGGGGTTAATTTGCTATATTGGAATCGATTTGTGAATTTCGTCCCAATCGTTATTTTACGCAGCAATCTCTAATATTCTATATCGGTTTCTTGGAAAATTTTCAAAAGGCAGGTTTTCGATTTAATGCGCATCATTCTGGCAGACCAGCATGCACAATCGCGTTGGGCATTAAAGACGGTGCTCCAAGAACAAGCTGAATTTGATCTAACTGGCGTGGTGGAAGATGCCCAGAGTTTGATGACGTTAGTTGAAAATCACACCGCTGACCTGTACCTGATAGATGGGCAGCTGCCAGGCAGCCCCATCGAAGATCTTATAAGCCATCTACACGCTCTCGATCCGAGACCATTTGTGATTGTCATGAGCAGCTCGTCTGAATACACCAGAATGGTGCTGAAAGCTGGCGCAGATGCCTTTGTGAGTAAAAGTGACCGGCCAGATTGGCTGCTTGAAACGCTGCATAGATTCGAGCAACGCGTGAGGAATGAAGGTAAATAGCTTCTTTTCCGATAGATATGAGGATTCCTTCACCGCGCCCAGGACAAGTCTACAAATCCTGAGAGGCATCCTGGAAACTACGCAGGAAGTTGTACTCCAGATTACCTTGAATGAACCGCAGTAGAGCACAGGAGGTTACCATGCTTGAAAAATTGAGTGAAAGTTCTGGAAATATTTTGGGCTACAAAGTGATCGGCAAGATCACCAAAGAGGATTACGCCACTTTGATCGAGGATATAGAGGCTTTAGGGCAGGAGGAAGACAGCATACGGCTGCTTTTGGATCTGGAAGAGTTCAAGGGTGAAGAGCTCAAAGCTAGGGGTGCCAAACTCAACTTCAGAGGCGATTATCAAAAGAAGATGGCTAAGTTGGCAATCGTTGGAGACAAGAAATGGCATGAGTGGTACCTGACCTTGGATGATCGGTTGAACCTCACCCGCCAGATTAAATTCTTCTCAGCGGGAGAACGCGAAGACGCCTGGGAATGGTTGCAAAGGTAAGCCGCCAATTGGGAAGTGTTCAAGCTGTTGGATCCAGCATTAGCGATCGTTTCAAAGACTGATTAACTGGTAGGTTCGATTGACAATATATGAGCTGGTTAGTTCATCACCTGACAAGGAGAGTCTTATGGCTAAGAAAAAAAGTAAAAAGGACAAGAAGAAGAAAAAGAAGAAGTAAGTCATGGGCTTTGTTGGATCCAACAGCTTGACTGCTCAAGAAAACCTTGTGAATGCCATAGCGCACAAGGACCGGTAAATCAATAGCCAACATATAAGGAGAGAATCATGGCCAAGAAGAAAGGGAAGAAGAAAAAGAAGAACCAGGCTGAAGTATCAGTTGAAATCGAGGTCTCTGGAGAACCCCTGCCCAAGATAAAACGCAAAGAGTTCGATAATCAATTGAAACCTCTCCA
>JAUWLJ010000099.1 GCA_030613705.1 Chloroflexota bacterium | reverse complement strand
TTCCTGGGATCCAAACTTAGCCGAAGAACTTTACAAATTAGCAACCCAGATAAATAGTCCAAGTGGTTATGATATAGTCCATGTAGAACATTTGCGAGGGGCAAGATATGGGATTGATTTAATTTCAAGGTCGGCGAATCGAAACCCTCCATTACCGATTATCTGGGACAGCGTTGATTCGATCAGTTTACTTTTTCGCCAGGCGATGGTGCAAAGTAAAAGTTTTCTAAACCGTGGCTTGACACGTTTTGAATTAGGTCGTACAGAGCGATATGAAGGCTGGCTGGTTGACCAATTTGACCGAGTATTGGTCACCTCCGAAGAGGATAAGTTAGCTCTGTTATCACTTCGAACGCGGGAAGGGAGAATACCTGGAGTTGAAGTGCTGCCAAATGGCGTTGATCTGGGATATTTCTCGCCGGCTGAAAATGGCGAAAGAGATGACCAGACAGTCGTACTGAGTGGAAAGATGAGCTACCATGCCAATATATCCATGGTGGTGGGATTTATTGAGGATATCATGCCTCTCGTTTGGAATAAACGACCGGATGTGAAGGTTTGGATTGTTGGAAAGGATCCATCCCCAAGATTGCTGGCGTATGCTCAAAATCCAAACATTCAAGTTACCGGCACTGTAGATGACATGCGTCCATACCTGAAAAAAGCAACCTTGTCGGCGGCACCAATCTCTTATGGGGTAGGTATTCAAAATAAAGTATTGGAGGCGATGGCCTGTGCTGCACCAGTTATCGCATCGCAACAGGCAGTCTCCGCTTTGGGTGTTGAATCTGGAAAGGAAATCGTCGTTGCGGATGATTCGCTCGATTTCGCAAATAAAGTGATCTCCTTATTGGACGAGCGAGAGCGGCGAGAAAGCGTTGGGAGAGCTGGTCGGAAATATGTGGAAAGGAACCATGACTGGGCTGTCCATGCAGCTCGCCTTGAAGAAGTTTATACTCAATCACTCAATCGGCAATCGACGAGCAATAATTGAGGGGATTTCAAAAACTCTTAACCTGGTAAATTTATGGGAATTATGAAGGAATAATTTTCTATGGAATTGAAAAAATATATCATACCTCTTCGCAGATGGTGGTGGTTGCTGGTGGCGGCGACCATGTTAGCAGCTGTTTCTAGTTATCTGGCCACATTGAGGCAACCCCCAATTTATCAAACGTTGACAACCTTGATGATTGGTCAGGTAATTACTGATCCAAATCCAACTGGTACTGAATTTAATTTAAGCCGCCAGCTGGCGGAGAATTACGCTGAAATTGCCAACCGCGAACCTTTCCGTATTGCCGCAAAGGAAGCATTGGGATTGACCTGGTTGCCAGATTACCGGGCTATTGCTCTTCCGAATGGTCAATTCATTGAGATCGTAGTGACTGATACGAATCAAGAACGAGCGCAAGCGGTTGCTAACGAATTGGCAAGACAGCTCATCTTGCGCAGCCCCACTGGAAGTCAATCGGAAGAACAAGACCGCCAGGCATTTATCCAAACTCAATTAGATAATCTTCAACAGCAGATCACGGAGACAGAGAGTGAAATCCAGAGTTTACGCGAGCTGTTGGGAGAGATGGACAGTGCTCGCCAGATCGCAGATACCCGATTACAAATCACTGCTTTAGAAGCGAAATTAGCTGATCTACAATCGATATATTCTGGGTTTCTCTCCAATTCTCAAGGGGGCGCGGTCAATACTATCAGCGTTATTGAAAAAGCTTATCTGCCAGAAAAGCCTATTAGTTCCAATAAGATGCTCACGATTTTACTCTCAGCAGCCGTCGGTCTATCCCTTGGAGTTCTGGCGGCTTACATCCTCGAGTATATGGATGACACGGTCAAGAGTCCAGAAGAAGTAGCAGAGTTAACAGACGCACCCATCATTGGGTATCTATCCGAGCAGAACATTAAGGATCTTGGTGCACTATACGTGGCTGAAAATCCACGGCATCCAAGTGTTGAGGAAATCCGTACTTTAAGAGCAAATCTTGAATTTGCTGGTGTTGACCAACCCCTCAAGACGATTTTGGTTAGCAGCACAGAAGTGGAGGTAGGAAAGACCTCTGTGGCTGCCAACCTGGCTGTTGCTATGTCTCAAGCTGAGAAAGATGTGATCCTTCTAGATGGTGACCTGAGAAGACCTAATGTGCATAATTTTTATGGATTTCCAAACAATATTGGGTTAAGCAATGTATTTCGCGGCGAATTCAGTATTGATCAAGTAATAAAAAATTGGCCTGGTGGCACAGTATCCGTTATTCCAGCTGGCAACCCACCTCCGAATCCCTCAGAGCTTTTAGGGTCTAGGAAAATGAGTCAGATACTAGAAATTTTAGAAAGAAGTGCTGATATTGTGATTATTGATGGTCCACCATTCATTGTTGCTGACGCCCCGGTTCTGGCATCTAAAGTCAACGGTGTTTTGCTGATTATTCAGCTGGGGCATACCCGTGCACCTGCGATTAAAGCCATGATGGAACAAATCAACCGTTCTGGTGCAAATGTGATTGGAGTTGCCCTAAATCGCCTGCCTGCCCGGAGTGTTGGGTATTACACTGGAAACCCGAATTATTCTACGTACTACAACGATGAAATAGAAAGTAGTCAAGGAACAGATCGGCAACGAAGTTGGCGTGCAAGACTAACCTTCTGGCCATTTAAAAGCCAAGCCAAATCCGGCTCAGGCTCAGGCAGCCGCAGAGTGTTTAATGAGGTAGATATTGTTGAAGAGGAAAGTGACGGATACGGCTGGCGTGAGTAAGGGTTAATCGGTGGGCAAAATAAATCCCAATCAATCTGTTGATTCGAAGAATCAGGACTTTGATTTACAAGAATTGATATGGAATTACTGGGTGATGAATAGAAGAAGTGGTTAGAACATAAAACTAGTTTGTGAAAAGCAAGATCCAAAAAGGGGCTGTCCTGGAAAAGAGACAGCCCCTTTGCATTTTAAATTACTGAATTTTGTTACTCAGAAGCAGTTTTTACTTTGTGCTCTAAAGTGCGCGAGAGTATTTGATCTAATTCCGGATCAGCGTTGGTTGATTTAATTTTGGTCTGCATTTCCTCTTCAACAACTCCTGATTGCGTTTTTTCCATCGCCTCTCTGAGAGCCATCTCCATGGCTGTAGGAATGGCTTCTTCTTTTTCTTCAGGAGCATTGGCTGGTTTTGACTTACTTTTTTTCTTTTTGACAGGTTTCTTTTCAGAGATGGGCTTATCTTCCAAAGCCTTCATACTGAGTTTAATCTGTTTTTTACGCCGGTTTACTTCCAAGACCTTCACTTCAACTTCATCACCTTCCTGGACTGCTTGTTTTGGGTCTTTGATGTAATCGTGTGTGATCTCGCTGATATGAACCAACCCGGGGCGTTCAGCACCGATTTCAACAAAAACCCCGAATTTCTCGATTCGGGTGATCTTTCCTTTAATAACCATCCCTCTTTCGATCTCTCGCCATTCGAGGGCCAAAGGTTCGATCATGGTTAATTCGAGACGGTCTCTTTTGGGTTCAATCCGTTTAACCCACACATCTACGTTTTGACCAACCTGGACTACATCTTCAACCCGGTTTACAGGATCTTTCTGCAATTGTGAGATATGGATGACACCAGGCATCTCGAGCCCGATATCTACAACCGCACCAGCGAGTGAGGTTTTAACAACTGTGCCTGTGAACTGCATCTTTCGCTTCACATCCGTAATCTCAGTAATCTCCGCGTTTTCAGGGGTCGCTACAACATTCGCTTCCATAGCGCACGCTCCAATACTAAATTTTCTAACACATTCGCCAAGTGATTGGCGATATTATCGCTAGAATGGAATTATGGGATGTTGTGGGGGCAACACCCGCAATTGAGTATTATACATGGCGAGTTAATAAAAGTCAAAACAAAGAAAATTAATATTCGTTTAGTTTTGAGAATTATCGATCTTTATCAGATAATAAGAGGTTGAATAATTTCAATAATTCATCCGACCAGTTGGGGATTGATTTAAACGGCATCCACAGAGCAGTTTTTCCGATTCTCACCCGTTGACCAAGGTCGGGAAGGTCTGCAGGCAGCTGCTCATCTCGGAAGCGTAAAACTATTTGGTTGTTTTCAACATTGACGCTAACAATATCAGTTCTCTCTGCCAGCAGCTTGATTTTCAATTGGAAAAGTAGATTACGAACTGGCTTTGAGGGGATACCAAACCTATCTGTGAACTCCTCGAATATGGCATCTATCTCCGCCAGAGATCGAAGATCGGCGATGCGACGATATAGACGAAGACGCATATTTTTGTCGGGGACGTATTCGGAAGGAATACTTGCGTTGATTGGCAAATCAACACTGACCAGTGGCCGCAGGGTATCCAAGGTAGTGATAGCTGGACCTGCAGCGAGGCCACGCTCCTTTCGTAAACGTGTAACCGATTCTGTGAGCAGTCGGGTATAAAGGTGGAAACCCACAGCCGCGATATGCCCGTGCTGGCGTGTGCCCAAGATGTCACCTGCACCGCGGATTTCCAAATCGCGCATGGCAATTGAAAATCCAGCTCCTAGTTGAATATTTTCAGCGATGGTTTCTAATCTCTGGCGGCCATCCTGGCTCGGATTTTTCCGGCGATGTTTGAAGAAATAGGCATAAGCGCGTTGGGCTCCACGACCCACTCGCCCCCTCAACTGGTAGAGTTGGGATAGGCCGAATGTGTCAGCGCGATCAACGATCAAGGTGTTGGCATTGGGAATATCAAGCCCTGATTCAATAATTGAGGTGCTCAAGAGGACATCGATTGCGCCAGCTGAAAACTGTTCCATTCTTTTGGACAGTTTCTTTTCATCCATCTGGCCATGGGCAATAGCGATCTGTGCTTCCGGGACGATCTTGCCCAGATGGCTGCGCATAGCCGATATGGTCTGGACCCGGTTATGGACAAAGAAGACCTGACCGCCTCTTTCCAGCTCCCGCAGAATTGCCTGACGTACTAAACGGGGAGAATATGAACCGACATGGGTGATGATCGGTAAGCGCTCTTCAGGAGGGGTATTGATGGTTGAGATGTCACGTACACCGGTCAATGCCATATACAATGTTCGCGGGATGGGTGTCGCGGTAAGGGTTAGTACATCGACCTCCGTGCGTAATTGCTTGAGATGTTCCTTGTGAGTTACGCCAAAGCGTTGCTCTTCATCAATGATCAGTAAGCCGAGATCTTTGAATTCGATATCAGATTGTAGCAGTCGGTGCGTCCCGATTATGATGTCTATACTGCCGAGCGCCAAGCGGAAAAGGATTTCTCGCTGCTGTTGGGGAGAACGAAAGCGGGAGAGCATTTCGACTTCGACTGGAAAAGCCGCCAGACGCTCTCGAAAGGTATTGAAGTGTTGCTGAGCTAGTATGGTTGTGGGTACCAACATGGCAACCTGCTTGTCATCCATAACCGCCTTAAAGGCTGCTCTTAATGCTACTTCTGTCTTTCCATACCCAACATCACCACATATCAACCGGTCCATCGGTTGTGTGCTTTCCATGTCCTGCTTCACTTCAGCTAAGACGCGGACCTGATCCTCTGTCTCAATATAGGGGAAGCTGGCTTCCAGTTCACTTTGCCAAGGATCATCTTCTGAAAAGGCATAACCCTCGATGATTTGCCGCTTAGCATATAAATTTAGCAGGTCCTCAGCTACTTCTTCAACGGCTTCTTTTACCCGTTTCTTTAAATTACGCCACTCGATGCTGCCTAAACGACTGGGAGAAGGAGAGCGTTTGTCAGAACCGATATAACCTGTCACCCGGTCGGCCTGGTGAACAGGGACAAATAATTGATCACCCTCAGCGTATTCAACTGTCAGATAATCTCTTTCGATCCCATCCACAGATCGCGCGACAAGACCGAGGAATCGGCCGACTCCATGATCAATGTGCACGACCCAATTACCCACTTCTAAGTCTGAGTATGCGGCTTCTGGGGCTTTTGCCAGAGCTCGGTGGCGTTGGCGCGGGCCTGGACGTCGCCATCCAAAAATTTCTCCGTCAGTGAGTAGTTGTAAAGGGGGGCATAAGGGTTGGGTGAAGATCCAGCCTTCTGCCAGACTACCTTCAATGAAAACAGGAGGCAGTGTGTTTTCCTCACCTTGCACGGATAGTTCTGACCACAGTTCGTTCAACCGCGCTGCTTGACGAGAGACAACCACGATTCTGTCTCCAGCCAGATAGCGCTGTGATAGGTTGTCCAGCAAAGTTTTCAACCGGCCTCCAAAGCGCGGTCCAGAGGAAAATCGTTGGGCAAATGAAGTGGCTTCAAGCATAGCCGAGGGACCTAACTCAATAGTAGGATGGGTAGAAAGGGAGTCTAGAAGTTCAGTCAATGTCAAGTAAGGGATCGGAAAATCTTCAGAAAATGACTGTTTTGCAATGCGATCAGCACGCATTTCAACTGCTTGTTCTTCGATCTCAAGGATGGTGTCGTTCATGTCCTCGAGGTGGTCTATCAAGACCATTGCTTGGCGAGGAAACTAATCTAGGAGACTGGCAGGAGAAGGGTGGAGCAGTGGGATGTGAAACTCGGTATATGGATCTGATTCTGGTCGAGTATTGTCATGCAGGTGGTCTGAGAGAATGAATTCCCTGGCTGGAGAAACCAGCAATCTATCCACCTGTTTCATAGATCGTTGTGTTGCAGGATCAAAATTCCGCATGCTATCAATTTCATCACCAAAGAAATCTAATCGCACAGGATTCTCTTCAGATGGCGGCCAGAGATCGATAATTCCTCCGCGACGAGCGAACTGACCTGGCGAGACCACTGTATTAGTTGGTTCATAGCCGTGTGCAATGAGCTGGCGAACTAATTCCCCCATGTTAATTGTTTGATTAGTGCTCAAAATTCGTACAGCTTTGAGAAATTCTCTCCTGGGTATTGTACGGGTTATGACTGCCCGAGCCGGTGCGATGATCAGAGGGGGAATGGGAGGGGATTGCGCGCCGGGTATGTGGTATGAGGCTAGGTTAGTGAGTACTAACAAGCGATCGCGGCGTGTTCTTTCTCCCCAGGGTGAATTTTCATAGAATAACGGGCCGGGCTCAGGGAAGAAGAGACTTGCCGCATTTGGTGCCAGGAGTGTCAGCTCATCAAAAAGGGTTAGCGCGCGATCGGTCCGATCGGTTAATAACAAAATGGGAATTTGCAGCTCTTCGTAAATCGCCGCTAGAACGGGCAAACGTGCCGAGCGACGTAAACCAATTCCAGGAAAATCTGCCAAAGAGCTTGACTGCGTATTGAAATTTGGATTAGATTCGCGATCTAGATTTGTGCGTAGGTTGCCAATCAGATCGTCTGCAGACTCTATAATCGGTTTGATCAGCAATTCATGGATGTTAGATTCCATTTTATAAACCATTGCGTGGCAGAGAATGG
>JAUWLJ010000213.1 GCA_030613705.1 Chloroflexota bacterium | reverse complement strand
ATTGATAATACCATGTCGCAATTAGAACGTCAAGCAACCCCGTTTCAAGCACCCTGCTTCTAACAAAGCGTTAACACAAGAACATTTAACTAAGAGAGCGCGCGACGAGCTCCACCGCGCAGAATGTCCAATATGAGCATTATGTCCCGGGGATATGGGGCTTCGAAAAGTGAGTGTTTGTGCGTGAGCGGGTGTTCGAATTCAATCGATCTGGCATGCAAACCGGGACGATTCAACAAAGGTTCTCCAGATTGAAGTTCACCAGGGTAGTTGTGCTCGATGTCAGAGCGAAGGATCTCTAATTTACTGCCATATAAGCTATCACCGGCAATTGGGAATCCCACTGCTGAGAGGTGAGCCCTGATCTGGTGCCTGCGCCCTGTCTCCGGGGAGGCTTCGATCAGGCAGTAGCTGCCAAACCGATCTAGGACTTCCAGCCGGGTGACAGATGGCTTTCCATTCTGCTGATCGACAACAGTCCGATGCCGACGACCAACATCCTCTCTGAGGGGTTGATCGACAACTATGCGCTCCCAGGTCGGATCCCCCACAACCAGGGCTAGGTAAGCTTTCTTTACCTGGCGCTCCTGAAATTGAGTGTTTAATTGGCGGTGGGCAGAGGTGCTGCGGGCTAAAACCATCACTCCACTGGTATACCGGTCAAGACGGTGAACAATCCACAACGGCTCATAATGCGGCGCTGCCGGATCATAACCATCGGGTATAGCCAATAAGCCCGCGGGTTTATCGATCACTATGATAGAGTCATCGCTCCAGATGACTGGAACTCCGGCTTTTTCTACCATCACTTCCTTTCATCAGTGGGTTGGTCTTTCATCGCCTCATCCTGAGTAAATTTATCTAAATAGGCCCGATCCTCATCGCTCAATTCCGCACTTGCCAATAGATCCGGGCGACGCAGGTAGGTGCGCAGAAGAGCCTGCTCTCGTCGCCAGCGCGCCACGCGGGCATGGTCTCCAGATGTCAGCACTTCGGGGACCCCCCAGCCGCGAAACTCGGAGGGGCGGGTGTAATGAGGGTATTCAAGCAGTCCAGAGGCATGGGAGTCATCCAGGGCACCAGTTGGATCACCCAGCGCGCCGGGTAATAAACGTACGACAGCATCGATCAAGACCATGGCTGGCAGTTCTCCTCCGCTGAGCACGTAATCCCCGATCGAAATCTCATCGGTGACCAGGTATTGGCGCACACGTTCATCAACCCCTTCATAACGTCCGCTGAGCAATGCCAGTTCTGGTTGGTAACTTAATTCATAAGCGATAGACTGATCCAGTAAGCGCCCTTGCGGAGTCAGCAACACGACCGGGCAATCAGGTTCCACTCCCAGGGTTCCCTCGATGGCTGCGAATATCGGTTCAGGTTTCATGACCATTCCCCCTCCACCACCGTAGGGTTCATCATCAGTCACATGATGCCGGTCGGTCGCCCAATCGCGAATATTGTGCAAATTCACCTGCACGAGTTGGCTTTGAATGGCGCGATGGAGAATGCTGGTCTCCAAATATGGTTGGAAGACTTCGGGGAATAAGGTGAAAACATTTATTCTCATTGTTCCATTCTAGTCCCAAGGCAGGAGAATGGCAAGGTTGCACCAATCTTGACGTCACTTCCTGAGGAATGGTAAGATGATAGCATGTACTTAAAAGGCAGTAAATGGAACATGAAGAAGAAACACCCTCGGCGACCCAACCCTTGGCGTGTTATGCTCTTATTAATCTTAATTGGGGCTGCACTCTATGTGAACCAGGTTGTTGTGCCCGCGATGCCTCCCTTGTTCATTCCGACGCCGACTCCCACCCGCGATCCAGAATCATTTGTTAGCGCAGCGGATGCTTTATTCGATTCAGCTAAGTATTCACAAGCGATAACCGCTTACGAAGAAGCCATCCAGGTAGATCCCGACAACCCCTCAATTTATATTTCAACTGCTCGGGCTCAGATTTACACAGCTCAATACGATGACGCTCTAGAAAACGCTGAAAGAGCGCTGATTCTGAACAATAACAATCCCCTGGCGCATGCGCTAAAAGCTTGGTCTCTAGATTTCCTGGGTGATTACACGCAAGCTGAAGCCGCGATCAAATCTGCTCTGGAGCTCGATCCAGAAAATGCCCTATCCCATGCGGTTTACGCTGAGATCTTAATGGATAAGGCAATATCTGGGCAAGGTGATATAAACGCCATCGATAAAGCCGCCGAAGAATCACGAACGGCAATGGCACTCGACCCGGCGTTATTAGAATCCCGGCGTGCCCGCGGCTATATCCTATGGAATACTGGAAACTTTAATGAGGCAATCCAGGAATACAATGCCGCGCTGGCTATTAATGATAAAATCGCTGACCTACATTTGGCACTGGGATACAACTATTACCTGCTCAGCGAATATGATCAGGCAGTGCAATCTTACCTGCAAGCTTACGCATTGAATCCTACCGATCCGACCCCTCCTTATGAGATTTCACGCACTTATGCAACGGTTGGCGATTTCAGCCAATCGGTACAATACGCTGACCAGGCGGTTAAAACAAATCCCGAAGACCCGAAACTGCATGGCAACCTGGGTGTAATGTATTATAAAAATAATCAATTAACGGAAGCCATCCAACAATTGGGCTTAGCGATCAGAGGCAGCAGCCTGGAAGATGAGGTAGTTGTCACCGCTTTACCGCTGAATTATGGTATTGTCGCGGAGTTTTACGCCATCTATGGGCTGGCATTGGCGAAATCTCAACAATGCAATGAAGCGGTCGCAATTTTCCAGGCAATTCGCAGTGGAGTGCCAGAAGACGAGATCAATGTCTATAATGCAGAGCAGGGTTTGATCATCTGCCAGCAAAGTATTGGGGAAACCCCTCCGGATGAACAGATTGAGGATAGCGAATCCCCTTAAACTCATTATGGACCGTCACCTGACTGGGGAGCGACCCCATTTCCGCCCCGAGAAACGCAGGATCAACCCATATCGAGTAATCATTTTACTGGGTCTGATTATGGGTGGTATCTGGATTTTATTGGGTATTGACCGTGGCGAGGTCCAGCCGTTATTTCAACCTACGCCAACTCCGACGCGCACTGTAAACTCTTATGTCATGGAAGGTGAAGCCCAGTTTAAAGCTGGATCGCTCGGCGGCGCGATCATAGCCTACCAGCAGGCAGTCAAGGTAGAACCCAACAATTCCCATGCTTGGGCAGAATTGTCACGTATCCAGACGTATTCCTCCAGCTTGCTCAGCACCAATGAGGAAAGATATGAACGCCTGACTCAAGCTCGAGAATCAATCGAACAGGCTACGGCAATCGACCCGGATAATGCGGAAGTGCAAGCGGTCCGCTCATTTGTCCTTGATTGGTATGCTTCAAATCCGCTCGTGCCGCCAGAGGAGAGTCAATCCGCGCTTAACGATGCAGAAGCAGCTGCAATCAGAGCTCTGCAGCTTGACAATGAAAGTGCATTGGCGCTGGCTTTTTTGGCTGAAATCCTTGTCGACCAGCAGAAATGGTCTCAGGCAGAAGAAACTATCAAACAGGCGGTGGCCATCGAAACCGAATCGATGGATGTACAGCGTGTTTATGGCTATGTGCTTGAATCTTTGGGACAGTACCGCCTGGCCATTGAGAAGTATCGAGAAGCGGTTAAACTCCAGCCCAACCTGACTTTTCTCTACATCTTCATCGGACGGAACTTTCGAAGTCTGGAAGTTCATAATCGGGCGCTCGAGGAATTCGAGAAAGCTGCCCAGATCAACGAACAGCTGGGTGTACAGGACCCGGTTCCTTTTGTTGAAATTGCCAAGACTTATTCACGTGATGGAGAGTTTTTCATCGCAGCCCTGAATGCCGAGAAAGCGATCAGGATTAACCCATACAATCCGAATACATACGGACAATTGGGGATTATTTATACCAAAGCACGCAATTTCGAGGGTGCTCAACTGGCCTTAAAATGCGCCGTGCGGGGATGCAGCGCTGAGGAAAACCAGGTCGCTATCGAGATTTTGGGAGAGGGTGTTGCGGTCAATGGATTACCGATCACCTCTGGTACGGTTGCTTTTTATTACGCCCAATATGGCTCGGTTCTCGCGGCACTCAGCCGTCCTAACCAAAATTATTGCGCGGAAGCGCTGCAGGTGCTGAACGAGGTGCGCGCCAGTTATCCTGAAGATCCAACGTTCAATCAAATTATTGAGGAGAATATCGCTATTTGCGATCTCGTCGATCTGAGATCTACCCCGGAAATCACGCCCTCACCCTGATCAGTTGCTTTTCTTATGCAAAATGGGGGAGTTTAAAAACACTCTTGACTTTCCTCAAGAACTCAGGTATGATCCTGCCCAGAGTTAGCACTCTAATGCTTCGAGTGCTAACTTCTATGTGTGTAACCGCACAATAAATATATTTTATCCATTTAGAAGGAGGTAAGTATGTCGATTTCAATCAAACCGTTAGGAAACCGCGTGGTGGTCGAACCCACTGAGCAAGATGAAGTGACCTCTGGCGGTATCGTCCTGCCCGAAACGGCCAAGGAAAAACCCCAAAAAGGTTTGGTCCTGGCTACCGGCCCCGGAGATCGGGATGACGATGGAAAACGGATCCCTATGGATGTCAAAGAGGGAGATAATGTGCTGTTCGCCAAGTATTCAGGCACAGAGATCAAGTTGGATGACAAGAAAGTGCTCATCCTACGTGAAAGCGACCTATTAGCAATAGTCGATTAAATAACAATCAAATAAAGGATAAGGAGCTAGTTTCTATGGCTGCTAAACAAATCGTATTTTCAGAAG
>JAUWLJ010000321.1 GCA_030613705.1 Chloroflexota bacterium | reverse complement strand
AATCTTTCAATTCGTGCTCTAACTGGCTGAACCGCTGTGACAATTCTGCCATTCGTTCTTGAGAGGTTGCTGTCATTTTGTATTCTCCTATGATAATTATTCAACTAGTGATTCAAAAGTTTGGCGCATAGAGACCTTGAGCGATCAGGATATAAAATTAAGAAATATACAGTCGATAAATCCATCTGAAAACCAGCTTATTATAACAAGGAGAAATGAGCTGCCTGAAAAATTTGGGGGATGGTACCAATTTATTAATCTTGATGTTCAGCTCGGAACCCTTTCCACCTTATTCACCTCCGGCCATGGCTGACCACTTTATTCATGAGTCGAAAGCCCATTTCTGGCGTGGTCAGGATTGGCCTGGGAAGCAAGGGGTAGATTATAAGAGCGGATCGGCAGTTATCGAAGTCGAAGCGGAAAACCACCTGGTGCAATTAGCGGATGGGAAAAATATTGCCTACGATCGTCTGGTGATCGCAACAGGAAGCCGGCTTTACGCGCCAGTTGAAGGAGCGGAACTGCCTGGTGTCTATAATTTTAAGTCCCTCAGTGCTGCCCAGAATCTTGTCGAACGCGTCAAAAGCGGTGAAGCACAACAGGCATTGATCATCGGTGCTGGTTTCATCGGTATGGAGATCGCATTACTCTTACGTAAATTGGGCGTGGCTGTCACTCAGGTAGAAATGACCGAGCAGGTTATGCCAGCTATGCTGGATATGGACACTGCCCAGTTGACCCTGAAATTCATGCAACAAAGAGGCATTGATCTTCGCTTGAATACGAAGGCTGTCGCTTTTATCGGAGATGATAAGGCAGAAGGAGTTCGTCTCGAGTCTGGAGAAAACCTGTACGCAGATGTTTTGGTCGCTGCTACAGGTGTACGTCCGAACCTCGAATTCCTGGAAGGCAGTGGGATTGCCCATGGTTGGGGAATAACAGTCGATGAGTATCTGCGCACAAATCTGGCAGACATTTACGCGGCTGGTGATCTTGTGGAAGTCCCCGATCTGTTAACCGGAGAGACCTACGTGCACGCCATATTCTTAAATGCAGTTGAACAAGGAAATGTGGCTGGATTAAATATACTGGGAATCGACAACCGCTATGAAGGTGCTCACCGGATGAACAGCTTAAAGCATCTGGATTTACCGATCATGGCAGCCGGCTTGAAGACGGGAGACCAGGTTTTACAAACCAGGAGAGATGGCAGTTTGAGGACAGTATATCTACAAGAAAATCGGGTAGTGGGTTTCCAAATGGTGGGTGACATCAAGGCAGCAGGCGTTCTCAGAGGTTTGATGAATAGACAGCAGAATGTTAGCAGCTTTAAGGATAGACTCCTTGATACAACATTTGGACAGGGGACGATCACACCCTGGGTTTAGGAATGCCATTTGGGGATAAAAAGTGCGGCGATAATCATATTGGTTTTCGCCGCACTTTTATTTTTAGTGATCAAAGATTGGCAATTCGCTCTATTTGACTAATTGATTGCACTGTAGCTCCATAATGGAGGTTTATTCGCCGATGATTTTCACCAGCACCCGCTTTCTCCGTCCACCATCGAATTCAGCATAGAAAATCTGCTCCCAGGGGCCGAAATCCAAGCGACCGTTGGTCACTGCAACGGTCACTTCGCGACCCATAATCTGGCGTTTCAGATGTGCATCTCCATTATCCTCTCCGGTGCGGTTATGGCGATAGCGAGAAACCGGCTCATGCGGTGCTAAACCCTCCAACCAGTCCTCGTAATCCTGATGGAGCCCGCTTTCGTCATCATTAATGAAGACGGAGGCGGTGATGTGCATGGCATTGACCAATGCGAGACCCTCTTGGATCCCGCTTTTACGTAAACCCGATTCAACCTGGGGAGTGATGTTGGTCATAGCCCTTCGACCGGGTATGTTGAACCATAATTCTTCGCGATAGCTTTTCATCTTTTTCTCTCCGATATCTAAAATCTCTCTGGAACTGATTATTTATCTACATAACCATTTTAGATCAGGATCTGGTCCAGGTCAAAAAAATCGAAGGCAACAAATACAAGTGGGGTGGAATAATGCGCATAGTATTTCTTGAAAATAATCCTGCTGAGGATTTCCCCACATGGCACGAGAGTTACTTCAGGTAATTGCTCATGGGGCGAAATATTGGTAAGGAATTGGTTATACATTAGTGTAACAAGCGCCGTTATTGAGCGTTTATATTTTCGAGAGGTTAGTAATTGGTTAGTACTTAAGGGCTATTGTTATTGGATCCGTACTCGGCAGGCGGGCAATTTGAGATTGATCCCCTAATCTTCAGCGGGTCAATTATCCGAAAGGTTAGGTTTGATAATTCATGGACATGACGAGTTTGCCAGCAGTTGAGACGGATGTGATTGAAAATCTCGAAGGCGATAATAAACCTGAATCCTTTAACAAGGTACCATTTATTGATTTAACTCGCCAAAATACTCAATATAAGTATGAAATTAAATTGGCGATAAACCGCGTGCTTGAGAGTGGAATTTACACCTCCGGCCCAGAGACAGAAGGATTTGAGAGCGAATTCGCGGCTCTTAATGGTGTACCTTATTGTATTGGTGTATCCAGTGGATCAGAGGCGATAGAGATCGGTTTAAGAGCACTTGGGGTGAGAGAAGGAGAAGGGGTACTTACAGTCGCGAATGCGGGAATGCACAGTACGTCAGCAATTCGAGATATCGGTGCTGTCCCTCAATTTGTCGAGATTGACCCGCTCACATTAACGATGTCGCCTGAGGGTTTGGCGAATGCAGTCACACCTCAAAGCCGGGTGGTAATCATCACTCACCTGCATGGACGGGTTGCGGACATTAACGCACTGCAAGATATTGCTGATCAACATGATCTACTCCTGATGGAGGATTGCTTTCAAGCCAATGGGGCAAGTCTGGATGGAAAAAATGTTGGAACCTGGGGTGTAATCGGTTGTTTTTGTTTTTCTCCCACGAAAAACTTGGGTACATTGGGAGAGGCGGGAGGGATCATCACGCATGATCGGAAAATTGCGGAAAAAGTGCGTGAGATTCGCAGGGATGGTTCCAGCTCTGATCAAAATTCT
>JAUWLJ010000079.1 GCA_030613705.1 Chloroflexota bacterium | reverse complement strand
AGATTTCTCAATCAAAGTATCGACGATCTCCAATAGTCTCCTATCGAGGTAATTTATCTGGTTTGCATAAGCGGAGAGCTCATCAGGGGGAGAATTCTGGAGAGGATTGCCATCGGCATCCACCACAAAAGGCGGGTGCGGAAAGATGATGTGCGCATAAACAAATTTGGGACTTGGGATTTCTTCTGGTATAACCGGTATTTTTTCCAGTGCATACAGAACTCGCTCCCGGTGGGAAGCACGGGGATTATTTTTGATTTCTTCCAATCGATCCTTTTGGACCGGGTTTAGAATAAATGGGAAGTCGAAGAGCAGCTTTGCAGCTGTGGTGTCCAACAGGAGCTGCTCAAAATCGTTGAAGCCGATATTTAATAATGGTGATGACCGTTCCTGAGCTGGAGCGAGGTGAAGATCGCTTTCTTCCCAACGCAACCATTTATAACCTGACTCGATGGTGACGATCGTGTAACCTAAATCAGAGAAGTTCTTCTGAACATTCCCAGTACGGATCATGCTGTCCAGCGTTGAGCCTGGATACACAACCTGTGGGAGATCTTCGCCGCCATCCAAATATGCCATATTTAAGGTGGAGGCAATAGAGAATCGCGTATCAGTATAGTTGGACTGGCTGCAATGGGCAACATAGAATCCCCTGTTTTCCAGACTTTCCAGAAATTCGGTATTGCTTGACCCAAGATACTGCGAGATAAAATCGCTGCGAGGATAGCCATCCGCGACAATGTAATATACATCCGGAGGAGGCTGGTCATTAGTGAGGCTGACAAGGTTTGATTTGGTGAGCGCTTGTACTTGCTTCTGCTGTGCCTGGTAATCTTCTATCTGGTAATCTGCGATCTGGTAGAGAGGATATATGAGCAGGATAAACCCAAAGGCGTTCAAAAAGCGGGTGCTGCCGGATAAGTCTCGTTTGGTTTTCAGAATTAACCATGTAATAACAACAAAGATGATAATGTATAAGGGAATGAGAATCCGGTGTCTACCAAGAGGAAGATTGAAGATCGTCCAGCTGCGAGAAAGGATATTCAGTTGACCATAAGAGTAGAAAAGTAACAGGTAAAAGGATGTTAGCAGGGCTGATTTCGTCGAATTCTTGACCACAAACAGCAGAATCATATTGAGGAATAGGGTAAAAAGGATTGCAGCTATCAACGCCCTACCCCCGTCCGTTAATTTCATCTCGGCCGCATTATGAGCTATAAGAGCCAAAACCGGGTAGCTACCAAAGAGGAAGGGATATAGTGCGAGTTTTGCGCGCAGGGAATTTATCACTTATGTGTTCGTGGATTACTTTTGGGAATGCATTTACAGGGGAGCTAAGAACAGGAGCACTGCAAAATAATGGCAGATGCTGCCTCCCATGACAAAGAAGTGCCATATAGCATGCATATAGGGGATCTTCTGCATGGCATAAAATATCACTCCGACTGTGTACAAAACCCCTCCCGCCGCTAACCAAATTATGCCGGCAATAGGAATATTGATCAACATTTCTCTGAAGACGAAAACGCACAACCAGCCCATTAAGAGGTAAGTTATGACCGATAATATTTGGAATCGATCAATGAACAGGACTTTTAATGTAATTCCAAATAATGCGATTGCCCAAACAACAACTAATAGGATCCAACCAGCTGTGCCGCGAAGGGCAACCAGCAGGAATGGGGTATAACTGCCGGCGATAAGCAAATATATGGATGAGTGATCGAATACTTTAAATATCCGTTTCGTTTTTGGGTGCTGCAAGCCATGATATAGGGTGGATGAAAGATATAAAACCACAAGGGAGATCCCGAAAACACTGAAGCCTACTATCTGGTAAACATCCCCATAAAGAGCTGCCAGAACGACCAGGAGTGTCAAACCGGCGATGCTGAGACCAGAACCAATCCCGTGGGTAATACTGTGGAAAATTTCTTCCCCAAGGGTGAATGGTCTCACAGATCTGGGAGTGGATATCTTCTCAAGTCGTCTTAGCATGAATCATCTCCGTATCGATACTGATAATCTCAACAAAAAGTTCATTATAAAAGGGTTGTATGAATTTATGATAAGAGTTTATCATAGCCCGATTTTCTATTCAGCCAAGGAGCGATCAGGTAAACTGAAGTTCTGGTTGTCTAAATGCTGAATCAAGTGCAGTAAAATAACTTCAAACTGAGCTGATCTTTCTACCAATTACGAAATATCCAAGGAGGTGGTGTGATGTCATATTTGAAAGCTTTATCCATTGACCACGCGAATATGAACGTGAAGAATCTTGAAGAGAGTGTGGATTTTTATTCGACCCTTTTTGGATTTGAACTGAAGAAGGATCAACCTGACCAGCAGTCAAAAATCATTGGCAACGAAACGATCAAGTTGTGCCTCTACGAGCTCCCGGACTTGATATTTACGAAGGGGATCAATCATATTGGATTCCATATCGAGAACTTCGATGAAATTGTTGAGAAATGCAAAACCCTGAAGATCAGCATGCCTTACGGGGTGATTGAATGGGAATCATCCAGGTCGGTGTATATAATCGATCCGAATGGTTACGAGGTAGAACTAAGTGAAGTACAGGGAGGGGGGCTCTAATTTGAGTTTACAGATATCTATCTGGCACTCAAAGAAAGTGGCTAAGAAGCTTAGAATCGGTAAAAATTAAGACCACCTGGTCCACTATCTCGAGTGGTCTTAGGAATTTTGATAGGTAGATCGGGATTTGTCAGCAGGATAAGGAAATTCAAATTGAAGTGAGGATGCGTATAGATATATCAAAGCTCCAGGTAGCGTTCAATTCGCTGGCGAATCACCTCCAGGCTGTCCTCCCAGAAATCGATAGAACGGATATCGATATCAAAGCGGGAGGCGAGATCGGCTGCACTTCCTAAACCTGTACTGGCCAGCAAATCCTGCAGTTGGGGCACAAATTCCACCCCGCGCTGTTGGTACATGGCATACAACCCAGTGCTGAAGAGTAAACCGAAGGCATAGGGATAATTATAGAAGGATATATTTTCCTGGTAGTAATGCGGTTTCCAGGCCCACATGTAAGGATGCAGATGGTTCTCATCCAGACCCTCTCCATAAGTGGCTTTTTGGGCTTGAGAAATGATCTCGCAAAGTTCGTCAGCTGAAAGATCAGCGTTCTCCCTGCGTTCAAATACTTCTTTTTCGAACATATAACGTGAAGAGATATCAACTATCACCTGGGTATCCCCGATCAGGATGGTTTCCAATATGGCAAGCTCTTCACCTGGGCTGGAGGCTGATTCTAATGCAGATCCCATAATGATCGTCTCACAAAAGATGGAGGCTGTTTCCGCCAAGGTCATGGGAGTTTGATACAGCAGGTATTTCTTTCCTTTCTGACATTCGATATGATAAGCGTGGCCTAATTCGTGAGCGATCGTTGAAACCTGATCGAGTGAGCCATCGAAATTGCACAGGACACGCGACTCTTCGACATCGGGGATGCGCATACAAAAAGCGCCACCGCGTTTTCCATTGCGGGGTTCGGCATCCATCCAATTCTGATCAAAAGCGTGTCTGGCAAAAGCTGCCAGATCACCGGAGAAGGAACCGAAATTGCCGAGGATAAAGTCCCGGGATTCTGACCAGCTGTATTTTTTATTGTATGTTCCAACTGGAGCAAACAAATCCCACCAGGGGAGAGACTTTTTATTAAAACGCCTGGCTTTTGCTTTTAAATATCTTCGGAAAGTTGGAAATGAGGATTGCATGGCACTCAGCATGGCTTCAAGCGTCGCGCGATCGATGCGAGATGTCTCTAACGAGGGGTGGATGGCATCCTTCCGGCCTCGACGCTGGTTGAGTACGTTATTGAAACCCTTAACTCCGTTCATGCATGCGGCGAGCGGCTCACGGACGCTCTCCAAGGCTTTGATCTCAGCTTCGAATGCTCTCTGCCGCACTGCTGAATCTGGATTATAGCGGCGGACATTTTGTAAGGCAGGCAGCGGCAAGGATTTGATCTCACCATCCAATCTGAAATCTACTGATAATTGTGAGGTAATCGTACCCTGCAAATTACCCCAGGCTCTCAAACTGCTTAATGAAAGATCGCTCGCCAAGGATTCTTCGGAGGCGCTCATCAAGAACTGGCTCCGCTCCGCGAAATCTTGAAGGTAGAAAGCGTGTTCAGATGCAGTGGAGTTGGTTTCGATGATCTCTGAGAGATTATTCCCGATCCCACCCAGCCAGCTGGCAAATACCATTTCGGCTTGTTGGGTGCGTACAATCTGAGTCTGCACCTGAGAGAAGAGGCGCATGGCTTCTGTGTTGTAGGAATCAGTTGAAGTATAGGATTTGACATAGTTGTTCAGTGTATAGACCAAACTGAATATTGTGTTCAGGCGATCTACCATCTCGGTAACCCTCTCGCTGAGCCGAGAAAGTCCAGCAGCGGATAATTGTGCATCCGAGCGAGAGATTTGATTAAGCTCGATATATTCATCCAAGTCGTCTAATAAGGAAGTGACATTTTCATAAGATTGTTCGAACTCTGGGGAATCTAGACCCGGGTAAACATTGCTCAAATCCCAGTGGGGGAGTTTTTCGCTGGAGGTTCCCATTATGTGTCCTTTTCTGTTGCTCTGATTGATTTTTCCCGGTAAATTATACCGGAATGAATGTGCAGGAAAACGGGTTTCAGGTTAATACGAATTAATTCATATCCTGCTGATCATCCTTATCTGATTGGAAAATATATGGTTGAGTATAAGCATCTGATGGCTGTTCACTCTACTAATTTCGCATATTTATCCAGCAATGGGAAAGCTTCCCCACGAATTTTGGCTTCGAGGGATAAGATGATCTTTTCGACCCCCTGCATCTCCATATCTTCAATTACGCTTTTATCTGGAGGGGACCAGCAAAAAATGGATAACTCAATTGATTCAGGATCTCTTCCAGCCTGCAGAGCCAGCTGGTGTATATCAGAAATACCTGCTTTAAGTTCAGGCCAGTCCTGGAGTCCAAGGATCGGCATCCATCCATCGCAATGTGTGATAATGAAATCCAAGCTTTTTGTACCAGCGCCTCCCCCACCAATTATGGGTGGATAAGGGGATTGAAGAGGTTTTGGAAAGGCTTTCAGTTTACTAAAATTAACATACTCACCCCGAAATTCAGCTTCCCCTTCAGTCCAGATCGCTTTCATCGCCGATAATTGATCATCGATCTGGCGATAGCGGGTTGAGTAGCTGACCCCATGGTTCTCCATTTCCTCAGCTAACCAGCCCGCACCAACACCGAAGATGAAACGACCGGAGGAGATCTGGTCAACTGTAGCGACCGTCTTTGCAAGGGTAATAGGATCATGCTCAAGAATCAGTGAAACCCCAGTTCCAATCTTTATCGCTCTGGTCGCTGCGGCAGCTAATGTTGAGGCGATGAATGGATCATAAGTTTGCCAGTAATAATCAGGCAAATTGCGTTCTGCTCCAGCCGAATTTAAGAAGTTCACTGGAATATGCGTGTGCTCTGAAAACCAGACTGATTCAAAGCCTCTATCTTCTGCTGCCTTGGCAAACTCTGCGGGTTGGATCGAATCTTCAGTAGCGAATAGGTGAATGCCATATTTCATTGCAAAATTCCTCATTTGGGATGGTAAATTATACGCGCTGATTGTTTTAACCAAAAAGGATCTGGGTATATGATTCTATCATTCGAGTGGACTGAGTGATAGGAGGTTAAATGCGAATATTTCATTGCTATGAATCTAGGTATTGATCCCCTTTGTAAGACACCATCAATTATTCCTCATTTTAGATGTGAGAAAAAACTTCTAATGGATAATTAAAAATTTATAGCCCTATGTTACTTGAAAATTATTGGTACTCGATTAATTAAAGACCGAAGCTTCTCAATTTAATTGCCTAAAGGAAATCCAAAAGCTCATAAAAATAACCTGGGTACAGTTATAATTGTCCAAATTAACGCTTGATTGTCACTCTACGCCGGAGGATAACCATGACTGACCAACTTACTCCTGAGACTTTCGAAGAATTCAAAAACTCCTTTTCTTACGGATCGCGTACGGATATGAATTTTAAATTCCTTAAAGCTCTCTCTGATATCGAGGCGGGTGAGTTTTTCCAGGAACTGCTGTGGAAATTGGGAGATGCCAGTAATGATGGACGGATTGATCAAGCGATCAGTCATATTTATCAATGGCAGGTGAGGGCATATAGCGGAAAATCCCGATGGAAATACGATGATGCACCGGTCACAGCGCTGAGTAAGCCACTTTCCGAATCAAGAATTGGCTTGCTAACGACCAGCGGTCACTTTGTTGCAGGCGACGACCCAGAACCATTCGGGGTAAAAGAAATGAGCCTGGAAGAGGCACAGTCTCGTATCTCGGAATTCCTCAAGGCAGACCCAGTGCTATCTGTCATTCCGGCGGAATTACCAAGGGAGAAACTGAGGGTTCGGCATGGAGGATATGATCTACGTGCAGCTCTGGATGACTATAATGTGGTTCTACCTATTGATAGGATCGGGGAGCTGCAGCAGGGTGGATTAATTGGCCAGGCATTGGGAAATGCATATTCTTTTGTGGGGGCTTGCGCTCAAAGATCCCTGGTAAACGATATTGCCCCGCAGTGGGCGGAAATGCTGAAAGCGCAAGGTGTGGACGGAATGATCCTGGTTCCAGTCTGACCGGTATGTCATTTGTCCGTGGGACATATTGCACGCACATTCGAGTCAGCAGGAATCCCGACTATCACATTTGGCATCCGAGCATTTAAGAGCCGCATGGTTCCAATGTCCATCCCTCGATTGGTGATCACTCCAGAGCTGTTAGGTAAGACGCTGGGCAGACCACATGATGTATCTACACAACTCAAATACCTGAAGATCGGTCTTGACCTGCTGGAGAATGCATCTGAAGGAAATACCTGGGTAGAGCTGGGGAATTACGAATACCTAGATCGGGAAATAAACTTGCTCGCGAGCTGAAACTTCTTCATCTAGATTGGAGACTTGGTGATTTAAAGTAAACTAACTCGGGATCACCAGGGTCAAGATTTTCAATTTGCCCAGAGAGTGTAAACCCAAGTTTCTCCAATAGAGCCTGCATGGGTTTATTAGACTTGTTGGTGGAGGTAAATAGCTTGCATGTTCGGCAGGCTTTCTCCATATGTACCATCAGAATTTCGCCATAACCTTGTCGCCGGTTGGCTGGATGGATGTACAGCATGGCGATAAAACCATAGGAGTAAAAAGAGTATTCTAAAACCCCATAGCCAATGATTTTTGAATCTACTTGGCCGATAAAACAATTTCCCTTAGCGATTGCATCCTGAATGAAAGCGACGCGCGATTGATCTGCTTGAGCGATATGATCAAGGGCAATGATCTTGTCGAAATCATGGATGTTTGCTATGCGGATAGCGCCCATATCAAATGCAGTAAATTTATTCTTAGTTTATTGAGCCTTAGGTTTTTTTATTCGCCTGCGAATGAAAACGAACGAGGACAAGATAACTACGATCCCAATGGTGCAGATGAAAGCGATGGCAACCGTCAATCCGATACGATTGACGAAATTGAGCATGGCTTTCGATAAGGGTCTTGGCCCACCGCCTGGTGGAACTGGGATCGAAACCAAATTGCATTTCTCGCATGGGGGTAAGTTATTCGAACGCCAGGTATCATATTGGCGGCGTAATTCGACTAGTGGATTGGGGCCGCCTTTTGGTTCGATGATTGAGATAAACAACCAGGGTATATCAGGATCATCAGAGGATGGATCAGAGCCAATGCTTGTGGAAAAAGCTGGCTGTCCGGCTTGTGAAACTGCGATGAAGGCTGCTTGGGCAGTTTGTTCTACATCTCCTCGGTTGCAGCGCAGGTCACCACCGGCAGCGGAGGCTGCTTCGAGAGCACGGATTAATCGGTCAGGAAGTTGAAGTGGACCTAGATCTTGCGAAATAAATGCCGATAGCGCGTCGGAAATCACTGCTTCGCCTTCCAAGGTATTTCCCTGCGCGCTAACAGCGTAATTTTCATCTTGTCGATCACCCGCCCAATCATTGTTTTCCAGACCGGTAAAGCCCGCTGCCTGGATTTCCCCATCCTTCAATGTGACCACGCCATATTGGCGAATAAAGTTATTTTGATCATAATCCTCGTCGCTGACCAATTCGATGATCTCGGAGGCGGTGGCACCCTGGCTCAAAAGCTCAAGAACCTG
>JAUWLJ010000120.1 GCA_030613705.1 Chloroflexota bacterium | reverse complement strand
ATGAGAAAGGCAAGATAATGGTCAACCCTCGTCGCCAAAACCTGATCAATCTAGATACGCTGCCGTTTCCCGCACGAGATATGGTTGATATTGCCAAGTATATGCAGGAATGGAGGGAGCCGAACGCATACCCTTCCTTATCCATATCTGTATCACGCGGTTGTCCCTATGGTGGTAAATGGTGTGCTGATTCAGTACATGGTCAAGAGTTTCGCATACGATCAGTAGAAAGTGTGGTTGCTGAAGTAAAGTCGCTCATGCAAAGATATAATATCGACCGGTTGCGAGTGGTGGATGATGTGGATGGCATCGATGCAGAGTGGATCACAGACTGGGCAGATGTCGCTCGGAGGGAGGAGGCGGTCTTGCCATTCGAAGCTCTCTACGAGGTTGAGCGTCAAGAATTACCAATGCTCGATATCAGAGACAGCCTCTGAATGAAGCGCAATGTTTATTTTCCCACCGTGAGTGGGAATCTCCATGCCCCACCTGAATAAATACCTTCCAAATTCACAATTTCAGATATTATCTTACGGTCCAGATGAAACCTAATTTCTTTGATCAAGGTTCTCCATATCTCCATCATCCACTGCTTACGCCAGAGAGAACTGCAAAGGAAATAGATTTCATCCTCTCTATCACTGATATAAACTCAGGTGGCAGGATCCTGGATATGGGTTGTGGAGATGGAAGGCACAGCATTGAACTCGCCCGTCGTGGGTTTAATGTCCTGGGAATCGATCCATCTGAAGTGATGATCGCGGCTGCAAGAGTAAGAGCTGCCGGAGAACGTATGAAACCCGAGTTTCTCCAAATGAAAGGCGAAGATTTCCAGCGGGTAGACGAATTTGACGCTTCAATTTGTTTGTTCACCACATTGGGACAGGTAGATGATCAAGAGGATAACCACCGATTGCTTTTTAATGTAGCGCAATCTCTTCGCCCAGGAGGATATTTCATCGCCGAATTACCGCAGCGAGAATGGCTAGAAAGCAATCTAAAAACAAGCGAGCGTTTTGGCGAAGGTGAAACCTATACAGAAGTTGAACGAAGTTACAATCAAAAGCTCAAATTGGTTACTGAAGTATTTACCCAAGTATCCTACAATAATCAGCGAACTTATTTGCTCCGCTACCGAATATTCAACCAAACAGAGATCAAAAAGCTTCTGGAAATTGCGGGGTTTATCGACTTAGATTTCTATGGGGGATATGAAGGGATACCTCTTGTTGAAGACTGCCCAACGATGGTTGTCAGTGCTCGAAAAGGGTCTCAGTAGAGGTGTTCCCATCAGATTGAGGATGTAAGAATTACATTTTATCTGGCGTCTTAATAGTTATGCGTTGTGAGAGGCATTATCCTCTCACTATCAGCAGGTAGCTGTAAACTTCCACAGCTCGAATAAAATGTACTTGATACAAGCTTTGGATTATTTAGCGAAAATAATCCATTGGAAATCGTATGATTCGGAGATCTAATGAAACAGGTACTAATTCTCGGATTTGTGTTATCAATTTTACTAGTTGCGTGTGCACCCAGTTCAAGCGATCAAGACACTGAACCTTTCGTTATCAGTGCGATTCCCGATCAGAACCCAGAAAAACTGCAGCGCCGGTTTGAATTATTGGCCGATTATTTAATGGAAGAGTTAGATGTTCAAGTTGAATATATTCCGGTTACGAATTATGCAGCTTCAGTAACCGCCTTCCGCGTCGGCGATTTGGACATGGTGTGGTTTGGGGGTTTAACTGGTGTTCAAGCACGGTTGCAGGTTGATGATGCACAGGCAATCCTCCAACGCAATATTGATGAAGAGTTCCATTCCATATTTATCGCTAATACAGATAGTGGCATCACGCCAATCGAAGATATCAATGGCTTAAGTCAGCTGAAGGGTCATAGTTTTACTTTCGGGTCCGAGTCTTCGACATCTGGTCGCCTGATGCCTCAATACTACTTGAGCCAAGCTGGTGTGGAATTAAGCGAAATTAATGGAGAAGCGGGCTTTTCTGGCTCCCATAACACCACTATAGAATTGGTGGAAGCAGGCTCTTATGAGTCTGGCGTGTTGAATGAGCAAGTCTGGTTGAGCCACGTTGAATCGGGTGAGGTGGATTTAAATAAAGTCCAGGGCATCTGGCGTACGCCTGGCTTTTATGATTACCATTGGGTGATTCGCCCGGATGTTGTTGAGCGCTATGGTGAGGATTTCATCGAACGTGTAACCCAGGCATTCACCCAATTGGATGTTAACAATCCAGATCACCAGGAAATCCTGGATCTCTTCAATGCTGAGAAGTTCATAGTTACCGAGAATGGAAATTACATAGAGATAGAAACCATCGGACGAGAGATCGGCAAGATTAAATAAGGAAGGCACTCATAGCGATAAGCGATCAACCCATCTTTGAACTGCACCAAGCCAGCAGGAAATTCGGTGATTTTCCAGCCCTGGAGGATATCACCTTTAAAGTCGAGGCTGGCGAGCGGGTTGCTTTGGTTGGTCCGAGCGGTGCAGGGAAAAGCACGCTCATCAGACTGCTGAATGGAACCTTATTTCCAACATCCGGCGAAGTGCGTGTTTTGGGTCAGAGATTGGACAAATTGAGTGCAGGTGCTCTGCGCAAAGTACAAAGCCGAATTGGCACGATATACCAACAATTTCATTTGATAGATAACTTGCAAGTAGTACATAATATTAATGCAGGTCATCTCGCTCACTGGAGTTTCAGCAGGTCGCTCATATCGTTGATCCGACCCATGGATATCCAGACGGCTTTTAATGCTTTGGAGCAAGTTGGTATACCAGAAAAACTCTATGAACGGACTGATCGTCTTTCGGGAGGGCAGCAGCAAAGAGTAGCAATTGCACGGGTTCTGGTTCAAAATCCTGAAGCCATTCTTGCTGATGAACCGATTTCCAATCTCGATCCGGGGCTCAGCAAAGAGATTATGGATTTACTGTTGGACTTAAGTTATCGCTCAGGTAAAACTCTGATCAGTAGTTTGCATGCGATTGAATTTGCTAAAAGTCATTATGAACGTATTATCGGGTTGCGAAAAGGTCGCATCCTATTCGATTCTTCGACGGATTTTATAACAGAGTCAATGATTAATTCGCTTTATCAAGGCCGAAATTAAGGCATCATGCAAAAGACACTTGGCTCTATATCTGTTGGTTCAGTGATCGAGATTCCTCAGCGTCCCTCATTTTTCAACCGACGCCTGATGTGGGTGATAATTTTTATTGGCGGCTTGTTTTGGGCCCTGCTGGAGAGTGGAATATTCCAAAATGAATTGATCAACACGGGGGGTATTACTCTTGGACTGGAATTTCTGACCGCAAGTATTAATCCCGAACTAAGTAGAGAGTTCATCCAATTAACCCTTAAAGCCACACTGACAACTTTGGCATTCGCTGTAAGTGGGTTGTTCTTGAGCATTGTCTTTGGCTTCTTTGGCGGAGTGGTGGCTTCGGAGACGTGGATAAAATCTTATACGATCGCACGCAATGATCAAGATTTACCTATCTTTGTGCGCGGTTTGTGGCTAGTCCTTCGATGGATTTTGGTACTGTTTAGATCGGTACATGAAGTTATCTGGGCTTTGATTTTTGTGGCAATAATTGGGTTAGATCCACTATCAGCGATTTTGGCTATATCGATTCCCTTCAGTGCAATCATCGCTAAGGTGTTTTCGGAAATCATCGATGAGACGAATCATGAACCATTAAACGCTTTATTGAACAGTGGAGTTTCCCCAACAAAAGCATTTCTTTACGGTTTATTACCCTTAACTTTCGCAGATATGCTTGCCTATGGTTTTTATAGGTTTGAATGTGCGATCCGAGCTGCTGCAGTTCTTGGCATAGTCGGCGTAGGTGGTTTAGGGTACCAAATCTTCCTAAGTCTGCAAACCTTAAAATTCACGGAAATCTGGACTTTATTATTTGCACTATTTTTGCTGAATGGGTTAGCTGATCTTTGGAGTAGTATATTAAGGCGGCGGTTAGGTGTAGAGAGCCGGTGTGGCGGGACGTGTATTGATCTGGAGGCGATCCAGACCACCCGCAAAGGTGTCGATCCAAGCTACCAGGATCGAGTTGTTAAATTCTCGATAATTTTCGCTGCTGTGCTTGTACCTCTTTCATTTTGGTATATAAATCCGGATTTCGGAATATTAATCTCCGAGCGAACATCTCAAAACATGGTCAGTGTGGGCCAAAGCGCATTCCCTCCAACTTTTGAAGTCTTTTCATTAGGTGAATGGATCGACCTTTCAAAAATAACCTTATCGATGAGCTTCCTGGCAGTCGCATTCGCGGGTGTGATTGGATTGATTCTCTCGTTCCCGGCAGCAAATAACTTCCTCCTACCAGGTGGAATATTTGCCTCTGGTCGTGAAAAGAATGCACCCCGGCTCTTGGCGACCGCACTACTGGTCCTGACCAGAGGATTGTTATTAGTTCTCCGCTCCATACCAGCGCCGATCTGGGCACTGATTTTGTTGTATGTCTTATTTCCTGGAGTTTTACCAGGCGCGTTGGCCTTGGGAATCTATACTTTGGGGGTTCTGGGACGACTCATGGCAGAGGTGGTAGAAAATCTCGATGAACGACCACTATTAGCGCTCAAAGCGCAAGGAGCGGGAATGGGGGGGGTTTTCATGTACGGAGCTCTACCCCCAACATATCCACGCTTTATTAGCTATCTCTTATATCGTTGGGAGGAAATCATTCGCGCAACTGTGATTGTGGGGCAAGTCGGAGCAGGTGGATTAGGTCGCTCGCTCACAGAACAACTCAGCAGCTTCGACAACCAGGCTGTTCTTGCGATACTGATCGTTTTTATCGTGATCACATTCATCGTTGATATGATAAGTGCAAGCGCAAGAAAAACCCTGCGCGCAGCATAAGAAGATTAGATTGGAAAAGGATCCTCATTATGGAAAAATTATTAGGGACAAAGACTCACCGCGTGCCGTTGGCATGGATTTCGTTATTGCGCATCTTGCTAGGAGTAATATTTCTCACTACCTGGGCCAGTAATCTCTCAAAAGGTTTCTACACACCCGATGGATTAGTTGATTTCTTCACCAACGTATTTCCCCAATCAGAAAATCCATTGGCATGGTATGCAGCTTTTATCAATGGCATCATTCTCCCTATTCGCGGATTCTTTGCACCATTTCAATTGGTGGCAGAATTCCTGATAGGATTTTTCTTGTTGTTGGGTTTCCTTACACCCCTGACCAGCTTTGCAGGTATTATTTTCATAATCAACACTTTTCTAGCAACTTTCGGTCATGACTGGCCTTGGAGTTATGGCATGATGTTGGGAATCCTCGGAGTCGTAATGGTCACCAGAGCGGGGAGAAGTATTGGGATTGACAACCTGTTGTTCAATCGGAGAGGAGAACCCAGGATACCTTTTCTTTGGTAAGAATGGTAATCAATCAGATGGGCATTCACTTATATATCCTTGAATTTCTTTACCTGACAAATATTGGATTATTGGCTATCTATGGGTTCAACGCGCTGATCTTAGCTGGATTGCGTAGATGGCGTCATAACCCCATTCCAATCATAGAGCCAGTTTCCGGAAATGACTGGCCTCATGTCACTGTGCAGCTCCCAATTTACAACGAGCGTTATGTAGTAGAGCGTCTAATTGAATCGGTTGCAGCGCTAGATTATCCCCGTAATCGATTGCAAATCCAGGTTTTGGACGACTCAACGGACATAACCAAAGACATAGTCTCTCAATTAGTAGCTTCTCAGCAACGCAGAGGTATCGACATCGAACACATCCAGCGAAATAATCGTCTAGGATATAAGGGAGGAGCTTTGGCATTTGGCATGAAGACCGCCAAAGGTGATTTCATCGCCATCTTTGATGCTGATTTTATGCCATCTCCTGAGTTTCTCAAGCGTACGATTCCCTATTTTGATAGAGATGCAAATACCGGCTGCGTACAAACCCGTTGGGGACACCTCAATAGGGAAAACTCCTTGCTTACGCGAACACAAGCAAATGGAATCGATGGACACTTTATCATTGAGCAAGAAACAAAGAGTGGAGCAGGATTATTCCTCAATTTCAATGGAACGGCGGGGATATGGCGACGCAAATGTATTGAGGATGCTGGAGGATGGCATCATGATACCCTGACTGAAGATCTAGATCTTAGTTACCGGGCTCAATTACGTGGATGGAAAATCCGCTATCTGCCTCATATCACCAGCCCGGCAGAACTGCCCAAACATATCAGTGCATTCAAAAGCCAGCAGTTTCGTTGGGCGAAAGGCAGCGTCCAAACTGCAAGGAAATTGCTCCCGGATTTATGGCGCTCTTCGCAGCCCCTGGTGGTAAAAATTGAAGGAACGATTCATCTCACGCACTATGCCGTCCATCCTTTGATGCTGCTCAACTTGCTGCTGATCCTGCCGCTGCTTTTAAGTAGAAATTTTCTCCTTTATCTCTACCCTGTTTTCGCAGTAGCGGCGATAGGACCTTTGTTCATGTATATGACTGCCATGAGTAAGAGGAAGATGCCCACCCTCAAGCGTCTATTCAACCTG
>JAUWLJ010000086.1 GCA_030613705.1 Chloroflexota bacterium | reverse complement strand
CGCGAGATGATCGAAGTTGAAGAAGTGGATATCCTGGTCGGCACCGTCAGCTCTGGCGCTACTGCCACACTGCAAGAGATCGCAGCAGAAAACCAGGTGCCGCTGATCGTCGCTCCTGCCGCAGCCAACGACATCACCGGCGTCAACTTCAATGAGTACACCTTCCGTACCAGCCGCCAAAACTACCAGGACGCAATGAACCTGTGCCAATACCTGCCCACCCAATATGATACCTTTGTGCAGATCGCACCCGACTACAGCTTCGGCTGGGGTGGCGCACAAGCATTCCGCGACGCCTGCACTGTGGAAGGCGGCACCTTCGTCACCGACGACATCTTCGCCCCCGCCGATACCACCGAGTTCACACCTTACATGGAGCAGATCCTCGACTCGGGTGCAGAGGCCTGGATCGTCACCTGGGCCGGCGGTGGCTTCGTCCCGCTCATGCAGGCCGCCGTTGACCTCGGCGTCACTGACGAGTTGGAACTCGGCGCCTCCTTCGTTGACAACGTCGTCATGCCCGCCTTCTTCGCCAACGCCATCGGCACCACCAGCGGCATCCTCTACCATTACACCGCCGCCGACAACCCCATCAACGACTGGCTCATCGAGCAAACCAAGGCGCGTTACGGCCTTCCGCCGGACCTGTTCGATGCCGACGGTATGAATGCCGCCATTTTGTTGATCAAAGCCCTCAAGGCTACTGGCGGAGATACCAGCGCTGACGCCATGATCGCTGCTATGGAGGGCATGGAGTTTGAAGGGCCCAAGGGCACGATCTACATTCGGCCTGAAGACCACGTCGCAATCCAGGACATGTACATCGTCAAGCTGCTCAACGTGGACGACCCAGAAGCAAAATTCTTCGAATACATCACCACCACAAGACCGGAGCCTCCTTGCCTGCTGCCTGAAGAGCTTAAGGATCGCTGCGGTGATTTACCCTTTGGCAGCCTGAGCGGGGAATAGGAGTTAGAACTAATGCGAGAGATTGAGAAAAAAAACCTCAATCTCTCGCTCGCTATCTCATGAGCATGAGAGGATAGTCATGGACAGATCCCTCTTGGGTGGAATAAAAGATCTCTTTCGAGGACACCGGACTATTAAGATCGGCGTGGTGGCTTCCTTAGCAGGACCGCTGCACTACTACGGCACGATGCAGGTCAGAGGATTAAAGCTCGGAATCGAATACGCTACTCAGGGGACCTGGAAAATTGCTGATCGAGACATTGAGGTCATTATCGAGGATGACGCCGGTGATCCCGGTTATGGCGGTCAGAAAGCACGCAGTTTAATTGAAGATCGAGGGGTGCATATTCTCCAAGGCTGTACCTCCAGTGCGGTCACAATCGTGGTAGCGAGAATTGCAGAGGAATATAAACGACTGCTGGTAGTTGAACCTGCCGCAGCGGATAGTATTACTGGAGAGCATCACAACCGGTATATATTTCGCACATCAGCTACGACCTGGCAGGACGCAGCAGCTGGTGGAAAATATGCAGTTGAAAACCTGGGGAAGACTTTCGCTTACATCGCCCCAGACGACATCTTTGGCCAACAAAGCACCGAGGCTTGGAAACAAGTCATCGAAAAGCATGGCGGAAAAACATTAATAGAAATCCTTGCGCCCTTATTAACAAATAATTTCAAGCCGTTCTTACAACAAATACTAGATATATCGCCTGACGTCCTGGTTCAATCCTGGGCTGGGGCTGGATACAGGGAGCTCTTCAGTGACATGCGTGATCTGGGAATATTTGAAAGGATGCGAGTAACTGGAGGTCTTGGCGATCGCGAAGCGCGTCACGCGCTGGGGTTGGACGCAAATGGTATGGTCGGCATCTGTAAATACTCCCCTATCTTGCCTGACAACCCCATCAACGATTGGCTGAGAGAAAAGCACATTGAAGAGTACGCCGAAGACCCTGACCTCTTTACTGCTGGGGGCTTTGCTGCAGGTATAGCACTGGTTGAGGCATTAAAACGAACCAAGGGAAATCCTGATGCAGAGGCTTTGATCTCCGTAATGGAAGGGCTGCGCTTCGAGGCAGCTAAGGGGACCTATGTTTTCAGAGAAGAAGATCACCAGGCTCTGCAACCGATGTTCATTTTGGAGATGGTAAAGGATCCTGACCCTGATCATCACTGGGCAATACCTCAGCTAATCCGTGAGACCACACCGGAGGAGACAGCTCCCCCGATCACGGTAAATACAGAATAACACTGACAATTTAATCAATCTTAGTGATAAGAATTACCCACCTGATATTGCTGGACTAGGAGTTGGCATGGAAAATAACATTATCCTAGAAAGCATAAAATTGCGGAAAGAATTTGGTGCCTTAGTTGCCGTAGCCAATGTGAGCATCAAGGTAAAAGCGAACACTATACATTCGATTATCGGTCCCAACGGAGCCGGAAAAACCACATACTTTAATTTACTCAGCGGCAACTTAGAGCCGACGAGCGGCCGCGTTATTTTCAAGGGACGCGATATCACAAATCTTCCACTTTACCGCACAGCTCATCTTGGGATAGGGCGCTCTTTTCAGATTACCAACATCTTTCCAAATTTAACTGTGCTGGAGAATGTTCGACTTGCCAGTCAGGCTCTGGGGAAGGACAACTTTAAATTCATCAGAGATTATCGCCACTTTGAGCAATACGAACACAGAGCGTATGAGGTCATAAATCAGGTTGGGTTAACGGAACGGGCATTATCCCAGGCAATATCACTCCCACATGGCGACAAACGTAAACTTGAATTGGGGATGATCCTGGCTCCTGATCCAGAATTACTGTTGCTCGATGAACCCACGGCTGGGATGGCAGCCGAAGAAGTTCCCGAGATAATGGAGTTGATCCAAAAAGTCCAAAAGAGCGGTAAAAAGACGGTCATGCTTGTGGAGCACAACATGAATGTCGTGATGAGCATCTCGGACTACATCTCCGTTATGCACCAGGGTCAAATATTAGCAGAGGGCACACCATCGGAGATTGCATCGAATGAAGTTGTCCAGAGCGCCTATCTCGGTGGGCTTTATAGTGATCTGCAAGTGAGCTAGCTTCAAGGGATCAAGACGGGAGACAATTATGGACAACCTATTAGAAGTGCGTGACATTCACACTTTTATCAGCCAGTTCCACATCCTGGAAGGGGTTTCAGTCCGAGTGCCTAGAGGTAAGATCGTGACTTTACTCGGGCGTAACGGCGCCGGAAAGACTACAACCCTAAAGTCGATACTGGGATTAACGCCTCCCAGTCAGGGTCAGGTGATCTTTGATGGGCAAGATATACTCGGTCAACGCAGTTTTAACATCGCAGCACTGGGGATAGGCTATGTCCCCGAGCACCGGGCCATATTCCGCGACTTAAGCGTCGGTGAGAACCTTAAAATCGCCGAGCGTAAAAAGGGTGATCTGGATCGCAAAGCTGATATTATCTTCGATTTATTTCCGGATTTAAAACGCCTGCTCCATCTGGGCGGAGATCACCTCTCTGGCGGACAACAGCAAATGCTGGCAATTGCTCGGGCGCTAGTTCCCGACAACAAATTGTTGCTCATCGACGAGCCCACCGAAGGGTTGGCCCCTGTCCTCATCGAGCAGATGATGGAAGCCATCAGACAACTTTCATCGGAAACAACTGTACTACTGGTTGAACAGAATTTTATCGTCGCCACCCATCTCGCTGAAGATTATGTGATTATTGAAGAAGGCCAATCAGTAAAAGAGGGCAAAATCGCTGACCTGATTAACGACCAGGAAACCATCCATCGCTATCTGGAAGCTGCCTGAGCGGAAGGGAGCCGATCATCCATGAACAAGATAAGTCAATGGTTTAGGAAAAACAGAACGCTAATCATTACTCTTTTAGTTCTGACTATTGTGTACTTGTTGGCGTTGCGTGGTCTGGAACCAAAAGATCAGGTCCTCACCACATTACGTGGTTTTTCTATGGGCGCGATAATATTTATAGTCGCAGCAGGATTTTCACTCATTTTCGGTTTGATGGACGTACTAAATTTAGCCCACGGCACTCTTTTTATGATAGGTGCTTATATTGGTTGGACGATTATCGTCCGTCCCGACACTGCCGTTGATGCCATCACGCCAATCGCTCTACTCATCGCAGGTTTCGCTCTCTTACCCTTGATGGATGTTTTGATCGAACGGCTGAACATACCCGAGAAAGCGGCTCGTATTTGGCCATGGGTAGGGTTGATTCTGGTCATCGCGATCCTGGGATACTTATTACCAAAATATCCTGTAACAACCTGGGATGTCGGCTCTTATGAATCCAGTCCGATAAATTATGCTTTCGCAGCCGGCCAGGGAACACTTGTCGCGCCAGAACCAGAACTATTTCAAGGTGTATCACCCGTCGTTGGTCTAGGCGGCATTTTATTGGGAAGTTTTATTGCTGGGGCTACCTTGGCCGGTTTTGCGCATTACCGGCGTTACTCTCGTAAAGAAGCTAAGGTCATAATAGACCAAGGGCTCCCTCACACCGCGATCTGGATCTCAATCATTACCGCCTTAATAGGGATCATTTTTTACTTTTTCAATGACCCACTGTCAGATTTTTTGCTTGATTTAAATAACGCCTGGTTGTTCCTGATTGCGATCCTTGTTTCTTTTGTATCCATCGCTGGAATAGGCGCGTTAATGGAAGTCTTGCTAGTGCGACCCCTATACGCGACACCGATCTATAATTTATTAATGACTTTAGGTGTATCTGCAATTGGAATTGAATTCGTTCGAACTATTTGGGGTAATCCTGCATTCACCATGCCCAGACCGAGTTTATTTGCAGGTACTGGGGAAGGCTGTCCGGCAGAAAGTTTAGCAGACATTCTTGCCAATAAATGTTCAACTATCTCGATACTGGGAGGACGTATACGCACCTACAACGATGTTTTTGTTATTATCGTGGGGCTATTTATCCTGATAACGGTTTGGATATTGCTTCAACGCACTCGCCTGGGCATGATCATCCGCGCGGGTGTACAGGATAGCGAGATGGTGGAAGCCCTCAGCATTAACGTTAGAAGAGTATTTACATTGGTTTTCGCCTTAGGTGTGGGATTGGCAGCCATGGGCGGCGTCATCGCTGCACCTTCGATGGGACTATCGACCAATATGGGGCAGGTTCTATTGATTAATGCCCTTATCGCACTCGCAATAGGTGGTTTAACTAGCTATCCAGGTGCAGCTGTTGGGGCATTAATTGTAGGAATGCTGCAACAATTTATCGTTAAGTATGGACAAATCGGTATCCCTCTGCCATTTATGGAGGAAGCGTTTAAACCTACGCCACCACTTGTACCAGCCTCGACTGTGTTATTGATGGTCATCATACTCCTGATTATGCCGCAAGGCTTGTTTGGGAGAAAGGAGTGACTCATGAGCGAATTCACTGCACCTGAAGTAGCAAAAGAAAACATTTATTGGGCAACCATAAAAAACAGCCGTGGGTTACTTATAACGATCTTGCTGCTGGCCATTTTGCCCTTTATCATCGCATTGGTAGATGGGCAACCGTTCAGTGAATTATTATCCAATGATCCAGGTCAATCTAAATTCTACCAAGCATTAATGATAGAAATATTCATCCTGGCGGTTTACGCAATTAGCTACGATTTAATATTTGGCATCACCGGGATGATCTCCTTCGGTCACGCTATGTTCTTTGGGGTTGGAGCATACGTGACTGGAATAATGTTCAAGTCATTTGGCTGGTCATTATTGCCCACCATAGGCCTTGTGATCCTAGCTGGAATCGTAAATGCGCTAATATTCGGCATCGTTCTGCCTCGAGTTAAAGGAATAACATGGGCGTTGGTTACTTTAGGCATTGCAGAAGTTTTTTTCATCGTAATCCAATCGCGGGAATTAGTAGATTTTGCAGGGGCTGAAATCGGATTACAAGGAGTGACCCCACCCGAATACCTCAACCCGGTTACTGAGCGCTTAAGGTTTTATTATTTAGCCATGATCTTTATGATCCTTGTATATATATTTTACAAGCGCTTTGTCAACTCTCCAACTGGTAGAGTATGTATTGCAAATAGAGAGAACGAAAACCGTGCCATAATGTTAGGATACAACACATTCTGGTACAAGCTGACTGCCCTGATCATCTCCTCAGTTACAGCAGGTCTCGCTGGTGCTCTGCACGCCATCTTTCATCCAATAATCAGACCAGATATAGCCGGCCTCAGTTTTACGATCGCAGCCCTGCTTATGGTCCTAATTGGAGGGGTAGGCACACTCAGTGGGGCGTTGATTGGGGCAGCTACATTCCGGCTGTTATCATTTGGATTGGATCGCTACCTTGGTGGTTCATCCCAGATCATCATTGGCATTGTGTACGTTGGCATTGTGCTTTACCTGCCCTTCGGCATTGTTGGAACATGGAACCAAAGGTCAGTGCGTAGAAAAGAGGGGCGCGAGCAACTGCTCAGGATGTTTACGGGCTCAAAGGAAAAGAAACAGGACGAAAACGAGGAGTAAAAGGCTTGATGCAGTTCGATTTGCCCGACAAACCAGCAGATCATGCCGCCCTGCTAATTTATACGCTGGGCGGTTTCCGTGTTGAGCGGGATGGCATCGAGATCAAAGCGACTGCCTGGGGTCGGGAGAAGGCTATCTATCTGTTCCAATATTTAATCACCAATCGGCGGAAGCAGCAGCATAAAGAACAAATCATCGCCCAACTTTGGCCTGAACTCGATCAAGAAGCCGGCGACCGGGACTTCAAAGTTGCCCTGAACGCGGTCAATAAAGCTATTGAACCGGAGCGTCCCCCGCGAACCCAATCGCGGTTCATCCAGCGTTTTGATCTGGCTTATGGCATCAATCTAGATGAGTTGTGGATAGACGTTGATGCCTTCGAAGCCAAATTGGCAGCTGGCAATCAACTGCTCGAGTCAGATCCTGATTCAGCGATAGCAAACTATAAAGTCGCGGTTGACCTTTATAAAGGGGAATATCTTCCCGAAAGGCGTTATGAGGACTGGACCAGTGGGGAACGAGAACGATTAGGAATTCTGGCGATGAGTGCTATGACCACCCTGGCAGAGCTGCAAATTGACAGCAACCCGCGGGATAGCTTACGATTGACCCAACAGGTGCTTGCCCAAGAGCCATTATGGGAAGAAGCGTACCGGGTCCAAATGCAAGCCTTCCAAGCACTCGGCAACCGATCCATGGCATTAAAGACATACCAGCAGTGTATAAAGATATTAAATGAGGAGTTCGGTATTGATCCTCTTCCAGAAACTAACTCTATTTATGATGAAATCAGACGAAAACTATAGCCTATCTTTCAATCCTTGACCACAAGCTTTAAGAAGAAGAGGAGAATATTAGATAGAACTTTGCATAATGTTCAGCAACTGAAATGCAACTTTACATTGTTAGAATATCGCTATATTTGAAAGGAATTGACGATGGTTGAAGACCAACGAAGTATCGCATCATTTATGATACGGTTCACCCAACATATATGGAGAGATCCTCAAGATGAACCGCAGGTCCAGTGGCGGGGACAAATTAACCATGTACAAGGGGATGATGAACTCACCTTCACCGATCTCACAGAGGCGCTCGAATTCATCCAACGTCATCTGACTCAACTCACGATAGATGCGACCGCAGGAGAGGATAAAATCGATCAGGACAAAGTGCTTGATAAGAGTTATGTCCTTTGGGAGCAATTCGCAGCGACCTATTCGAATATGGTGTTCGACGCCATGCGGAATACGATTAACCAATCAGAAGCGATAAAAAGCCAGATGGACGAGGCTTTGGGCACAGC
>JAUWLJ010000264.1 GCA_030613705.1 Chloroflexota bacterium | reverse complement strand
TCATTGGAGGGGGCGATATTTTTAATCAATCTCTTCACCTATCTGACCGTTTGTATCTCACCATCGTTCATACTTGCGCTCAAGCGGATGTTTTCTTCCCGGTATACCAGCCGGAGGGCTGGATCGAGAACTGGTCCTCTTTTCACCCCGCAGACGAGGATAATCAATATCCTTCTACGTTCAAGTTTCTGGAGCGGAAACCAGCATAAGGGTTTGTCCAGGGAATGGTTGAGTGAATCCAGCGAACGTAAACATAATTGTCATTCTTTACCCCTCAACTTCCCGCAGGTGATCTGTTTATTCCGCTAATCCACATCTCCAGCTTTTCCAAGCCAGATGTTGGCTGCTTTGAGAGCTTGTTGGCTGGAGTAGAGTAATTTGGAACTGTCGGGGAAGATATTCTCCTCACCGAGCAGTTCAATCATCCCGGTCTTCTCCAATTGATCGAATATCTTCGCATCCACACCGGAGAGCATCAGCTTGCCGCCGTTTTTACCCAGCGCAGCCGAATATCGTTCCAGTACCTCGATGAAGGTGCTTCCAATTTTTACACGTCCGCGCAAACGGAAGATGACAACCGCATGTTTTGCAGTAAGTGCCGAAGGCAGCTTGCCTTCGACCGTATAAGCCCCTGCGAAATACAGACTGCCGCGAAATACCAACAAGGTGACCTTGCTGCTGGGAAGTTCTTCGGGGGCTGGATGTTCCTCAAAATATCCATCTTTAGTGTATACCATCTCCGTAATTCTCACCTCGGTCGCCGAGGTGATCACATAGAAGAGGATGGAGAGCACGACGCCCAGTAAGATGGCGTATTGGATCGGCAAGATCAGGGTAGACAGAAAGGTCACGATCATCACCAGGCGGGGACCCCAGTGGGTGTCATGCACCTGCATAATATCTTCGGCATCGATGATCCCGTACCCGGCGTAAATCAGGATAGCAGCCACGGCCGGCATGGCAGCCAGCTCCACCAGGTTCCCAAAAAGCAGGATGATGATGGCGAAGAAAATGCCGGTAAAGATATTGGACCAGCGTGATTTGGCTCCCGAGCTCAAGTTGACGCTTGTGCCTCCCAGGGAACCACCCACCGGCAGACCTGAGAAGAACCCCGTGACCGTGTTTGCGATCCCCTGTCCGGCAAAATCACCAGCGGCATCCGGATAGGTGCCATCCGAGTTGGGCACACCCTGGCTGACCCCCGCCCCCTGGATCAAGCCGATGATACCCACGGAAAGGGCTGGCACGATCAATTTCGGCACGAGGGATAGGTCCGGCAGGGCCAGGCTGGGCAGTCCCCCGCTGATTTGGGCGATATCACCCACTACTTCGACCGAGCTCCAGCCCAGGATTATTACCAGCGCCGAGGCAATAAACAAAGCCAGCACCAGGGAGAAGTTCCTGAGACGGGTGTGGTTAAGCAAGACGATCACGAGCAGGGTGATGAGACCGATGGCGGTCGAGGCCGGGTCGATTCCCGTAGGATGGAGCAATAAATCAAATGTTTTACCCAAGGTCTTACCCGCTTGGCTGTCGTAACCAGTCAAATCACCAAACTGCCCCAGGATTATCAGCACAGCCAAACCGGTCAGGAAACCGGTCATGACCGCGTTAGAGATGAACCGCGTGATCGACCCCAGTTTTAATAAACCCAGGGTCAATTGGAAGATACCGACCATCACCGCCAGGGTCACAATGGCCGGTAGGATCATATCCTCAGAAAATCCGGATAGCGAGCTGCCGACGACGAGCATCAAAGCGCTGGTTGGGGCGATCTGCATGAACTCAGAGCTGGTGAAGAACGCTCCAACAGGTGTACCCACCATGATCGCGTTGAAGGCATAGGTGGGGTTGACCCCCGCCAGGACCGCCGCAGCGATGCTGTCGGGGATGTTCACAACCGCATTCGTCACACCAGCAACGAGGTCTGACACCATGTTCTTAGGTTTTGGCTTGATCTGTTCAACAATTGTGCTCATTATAAAATTAGTCTCGTGAGCCCATCAAACCTGCCAGACCGCGCGTATCATCGAAGCCCTCCAGGAAAATCTCCTTTACAATAATGGTCATGGGTACCGCCAGCAGCGCCCCTATAGGTCCTAAAACCCAAGCCCAGAAGAACAATGAAATTACGACAACCAGGGGAGATAGGTTCAATCCTGACCCCATCATCTTCGGCTGCAGGAAGTTCTGCACCCCCCCGTTGATCAGTACGTATCCAACCAGGACGATCAACGCTTTTGTGATCCCAAATTCGAACAACGCCAGAATGAAGGGTGGGATTAACGCAAACCAAAAACCGACGCTGGGGATATAACCCAACAGAAATGCCAGTAGACCCCACAGCAGCGCAAAGTCGACCCCCAGGATAAGCAGGAATATGGTGTCAACCAAGCCAACAAAAAGATTGATCTTAGTCGTGATACTGACATACTGCCGCAGATCGCGAACTAGCCCGTTGAAGCGAACCATTGTGGGGTCATTTTCTGGAAACCCTATCTTCAGCCTGGTTGTGAAACCGGCTGTATCCAGCAGCATAAAAATAAGCACTAGCAGCATCAATACGACACCTGAAAGGACACCTACAATTCCTCCAAGCATACCACCAATGGTATCGAGAAGTTTACTGGGGTCAAAGCTGCTGAGAGAGGGAAGTTGTTCAGAACCAATCCCCAGATTCCCAAGCTGCGTCTGGAGAGTTTCTTTCTGCCCTTGAAGGTTGTCCGCATACTGCGGCAGTGTAACGATTAACTCGTCTATCGAGACACCGATAAGTGCGATCAAACCCACGATTGTAACGATCAATAATGCAATCGTGATGAGCAGGGCCAACCAGTCCGGTACCCCTTTACGGGTCAGCCATTTCACCAACGGTATTGTACTGACTGCGATGATGAAGGCCAGTATGATGGGGCTCAAGATTGAGGAAGCGTACTTCATTCCGAACACGACAATGAAGAGACTCGCCCCTCCTATCAATGCAGATAATATCGAAGATCCTTTGTTATCTGTGGTCATCCTAAAAACCTCCTCTTAGCTTGAGTATGACAAATTGCTAATTTTCCTGATTTGAGACAGGACACCATCCTATCTTGCTCGATTCTCAGTACCTCACTTACAATCAACTTCCACAGAGGCTGTCGATTACACATCCGCCAATTACCATAAAAGAAATTCACCAATTATCCAGTGACTGGCTGCGGCTGACGTTTGCGCCCTTTCCAAGCTCTTACGATCACCAGTGTCAAGATTTGAGCCAGGGTAAGGCATACTACGTTTACAAGCAGCACGCCGATCGCAGCAGTCCCCAATCCCAAAGATCTGTCCGCCAGGGCGATCCCGGCGTATGCTGCCGCTGGGATAGTGGTGACCGAGATAGCCACACCTACTGCGCCGCGCGCTTGACCGGTCACAAAAGCTACCATGGCAGCCACTCCTGCCGCCAGGGCAACGATTATTGTAGATCCATTCACCACTGTGACGAAAGTCACGAGATGATCAGAAACATAAAAGGTTCCGCTATCTATTATCCCTGTTAGCTCTAAGATCAATGTGAGAAGAAAGGCAACTGCTGTAGCAACCCCTAACCCAAGAGCCAAAGTACGCAATGACCGACGAAAGTCGTGAAATGCGCCGGCGGTCAACGCTACAGCGATGGAGTTGGTCGGAGCCAGATCCGGACTGAGCGACATGGCGCCCACAAGGAGTACAGGTAGGTTCTGGATGATACCAACGGTTGCGATCAGACCAGCAACCGCCATGAACACCAGATACCACCAGGTCAGGCGAGATTCAGCATGGGCCAGATTAAGGATCATCTCCCATCCAAGGGTGTCCTCTTCATCCTCGTCAACGTCCAACTGTTTCAGATCACCGTGAATTTCCAGATCCACTTCGATAAAGGAGAGC
>JAUWLJ010000045.1 GCA_030613705.1 Chloroflexota bacterium | reverse complement strand
TGCGTCCAGAGGAGATGCAGCTCGGGCGGGGTGAACCCATAAGTGATACAGCCCGAGTGATTGACCGCTATTGCGATGTACTGTTCATTCGCACGTTTGGACAAGAAATTGTAGACGAGTTTGCGCACTACATGAAGAATCACGTGATCAACGCCCTAACCGACCACTATCATCCTTGCCAGGCCCTGCCTGTCCGCACTATTCGTAAACACCATTTATTCTGAATTCATGAGTCTGGCGGCGTAGATATTCGCGTCCTGGGAGATCTGGATGACGCCCTCTCTATCTTCACCCGAAGTAGCCACCGCCAGGTACAGTGGATTCCCGTTTTTCCAGAAATTACGCATGCTTACCCCGATCGCGTCGAAGTCATCCGGGTGAGGGGCCAGAACTAAGATTCGGAGTAATTTGGAAAATGTAAAACTTTGTAAAGAGTGTAGTTTGTTCGTGATGAGTATGTCCATGGAATGCTTGGCCGATAATACTGGGGCAGCTCCACCACAGCACCCAAAAGTCAGCATCGCTCAGTGTACCTGTTCCTCCCTCTACCTGTGAGCCAAACAGATAACCCGGGCGGGTGTCTGGATTGTCCTTGAGAATTGATTCTGACCAATTATTGAATGTCAACCTGTCCGGATATGCTTCATAACATTGCAGTTAATAAAACACTCGGCGGCAATTATATCCCTACCAGCGTTCCGAGAATATAAAAGTTTCTAGCGATCATGTGGCTTTAAGAAATCGAAACAATTCCTGGTGTAAGCTAGTATTGGCAGCCAGCACAGAGCGTTCATACAGGTCAAAGGCTTCCCCTATAGCATCTGTGACCCTGGCGCCAGCTTCCGTCGCGATGAGCACCCCGGCGGCCATATCCCATGGCTCCAGATCGAGCTCCCAGTAGCCATCCAATCGTCCAGCGGCTACATGGCACAAGTCTAATGAGGCGCAACCGTCGCAGCGCGGGCTAAGCACCATCTTGACTAAGCGCCCCCACTCAACAACATTGTCGTTCTCACTGGTCCAAGCATCGTATGGAAAGCCGGAGGCGATTAGCGATTTGCCCAGATCTCCAACTTTTGAAACCCTAATAGGACAGCCATTTAAGAAAGCCCCTTGCTCGACCTCAGCGGTGAATAGCTCATCCAGGATCGGATTGTAAACCACACCTAGGATTACTTGGCGCTCAACTTCCAACGCAATCGATACGGCGAACAAAGGATATCCGTGGGCATAATTGGTGGTACCATCTAGGGGATCGACGAGCCAGCGCGGGCGGCCATTGGTTTGGGGATGGTGTTCCTCCTCACCCAATAGACTGTAGGTGGGGAAAGTTTGCAGTAAAATATCTGCGATCAAGTGCTCGGCCTGGCGATCCAGCTCGGTGACGGGATCGATCCGGCCTTTATAAACTACGGGGATGGCCTGGCCAAAATGCTTGCCTAGCAGCTCGCCTGCGCGGCGGGCAGCCTGAATAGCTGTATCAAGCTCGTCTGGCATAATGGGTTAATCCATCCACGAGCCACCATTAACGTTGATAGCCTCGCCGGTGATGAAATTGGCTGCAGGAGAGGCTAAGAAGAGCGCCACGGCAGAGACGTCCTCGGGGGTTTCCAGACGTCCCAAGGGCGTATCAGCGATATATAGCTTGCGGACTTCATTAGGGGTGGCATCCCCTCCACGCAGTTGGGCTTCCCAAACCGCTTCGCGATCCTGCATAGCGGTCTTGACGTACCCAGGACACACGGCGTTGACCGTAATCCCCTGGCTCGCAAACTCACCCGCCAGAGCCTGGGTGATTCCAACCACAGCGAACTTGGAGGCTACGTAATGGGCCAGGAAAGGCGCATTACCGCGCTTTCCAGCCATGCTGGCGACGTTGACCAGCTTGCCTCTCAGTCCGCTGTCAGGATATGGCTTCTGGGAGACCATGTGGCGCAAGGCTGCCTGGGAGCAGCAGAACACCCCCTTTGCGTTGATATCCATGTTGTGGTCCCAATCCTCTTCGCTCAAATCGAGGAAATGGTTCATGCTGCTGACACCTGCATTGTTGATCCAGATATCGATACGCCCCCAGCGAGCGGTCACGGTTTGGACAACCTGCTTAATCTGGTCTTGGTTTAACACGTCCATCTCAGCCGGTAAGGCTAGGCCGCCGAACGCTTCAATCTCCTGAGCAACGGTCTGGGCAAATAATGGGTTGATATCGGTTACAGCCACACGGGCACCAGCGTGAGCAAAATCTAAAGCAATGGCTCTCCCAATGCCTGCTCCACTCCCAGTGACAACAACAGTATGAGATTCAAAAGAATAGATCACGGTTTTCCTTTCTTCATTTATTCATTTCAAACTGTATCTTCAGACCGCATTGCTTGCATCAGGATGATGGTGAGGATAATGATTAAAACCAGCAACAAGAATGACAAGGCTGAACTCTTGCCCATGTCTAGGAAGACGAAGGCAACTCGATAAATATAGTAACTGATCGTCTCGGTAGAGACTCCGGGTCCACCGCGTGTCAAGATATAAATCAGATCGTAGGTCTTAAGGGCAGCGATCACGCGGATCAACACAGCAACCAGGATGGTGGGCATCATCAATGGGATCGTCAGGAAGCGGAATTTCTGACTGCTGGTAGCGCCATCGATCACAGCGGCCTCATAAAGCTCGTCCGGCAGGGCGGTTAGACCAGCCAGCAGAATCAGCAGCAGGAAGGATGTCTCGTGCCAGATATCGACAATGATGATTGTAATCATCGCCAGGCGTGGGTCACCCAACCAGGCGGGCTGCGGCATATGAATAAGCCCAAGCGAATAATTGATAATACCCAACTCGGGGTGCAGAAGCATGCGCCAGATCAAACCAACGGTGATGGGGGGCATCAGCATGGGGATGAGCAGGATCAGCAGATAAATATTACCCCCGTGCAGGCGTTTATTATTTAGCAGTAAGGCTAGGCCGAAAGCGATCAAGAACTCCAAGCTGACTACGCTGAAGGTCAGAATAAACGTATTCTTACTCGCGACCAGCAATTGGGTATCTTCAAATATATTGAGATAGTTGGCAAGGTTGACAGCGCCCAATCCACCTTTAGACAGTACGTAATCGTGGAAGCTGACATAAAAAGCGTACAACAATGGAAAACCAACTACCATCCAGATACCAATGATAGCGGGGACGATCAGATATATCCGGAGCCTGCGCTCTGACTGCCGGTAGCTGTGCTGCGCTTCACTCCGGCGCTTTCTTACGATTGATTTCATTTCGTATAATCTATCTGCATCAGTGAGGCGGGTTTTGCCCGCCTCACTGATGAGGAACATTCTAGACGTGATTAATCTACTAGGCCTGCAAGCTCAGCAGCGGCTTCATCTAACGCTTCTTGAGGAGATTTCGAGCCAATGACGGCTTCAGATAAAACACGTCCGAGAACCTCGACTACTTGAGGGCTGCGGGACATAATCGGGAAGGTAATTGCTTCACCAACGATCTGTTCGACTTCCTTGTAGTAGGGATATGCAGCCAATACATCCGAGTCCTCGAAGACGTCTATACGCGTCGGAGCGCCACCTGCCAGCGCGCGCGCCTTGGCAACATCGAATGACTCTGCCCACTCGATGAAAGCCCAGGCTGCATCAGGGCTGTGTGAAGATTTGGGGATAGCCCAACCCCAACCACCTAGTAAGCCTTTGCCGCCTGGTACGCTAGTCACAGTACACATATCCACGACTTGCGACATCTCTGGGTCGTTCAATTGCGGCAGCATCCAGTTAAAGGTGATGAAGCCGAAGGCTTTACCCTGGGCCACTTCTGTGAAGGTCTCGTCGAACCCGTAAGCAGGCGCACCAGAGGAGGCAGCGTTCTTCATGGCGTCCACGTACTGAGTGAGTGCTTCTACACCATTCTCGTTATTAACGATAACATTCCAATCTTCATCGTAGATCAAACCGCCTGAACTATACAGGTAGTTGAGCCACTCCATGGTGATTGGGTCAGGGCGCAACCCCATCATCGAAGCTCCGTAAAAACCAGCGTCGGCATCGGTCAGGCTTTTGATCAGTTCCACGTACTCTGGGATGGAGTTGGGTATTTCGCCAACTTTGCCTTCCACCTCCGGTACGTTGCAATAGATCAGCGCCATGGCATAGTTGTAGAACGGGACCATGTAGGCTTTGTCGCCCAGCACACCAACCATGTTGACCATGGATGGCAAGTAGTCGTCCAGACTTATCGTCTCGCTATTGGCTAGACGGTCGTCCAGCTCCATTAGCCAGTCGGCATAGATGAACTCGCCCACCCAGTAGTTGTCGACCACGATCACATCGTAGCTGCCCCCCCCTTCGGGAGCGGTAAGCTGCGGAACTAGCTTTTCATGCATCATGGCGTAGTTGAGTACCTCGATGTTGACTTTCATGCCGGTCTGTTCCTCAAATTGGGGTAACAGCTCCTGGACAAACTCCGTATCGGGGACGCCCTCCATCATGATATTGATAGTGACGCCCTCGAAGGGCTTTCCCTCAGCTACAGGTTCTTCCGTTGTGGGTTCCTCAGCTGGGGGTTGGGTTGTGGTGGGTTGGCATGAACTCAATAGCAGGCTCAGCACAATGAGAATGCCGAATATGGTGAATAGTATTCGTTTTTTCATGACTTTCCTCCGGAAAATCTTTATGGTAAGGTGGATAATTGGTTATTTGCTGTACATTGCAGGTCGGTGGTTGTTGGAATTTTTTCGATACCATCACCTCCTGAAAAAACGGAACAACGAGTCATTTAATCGAACCGAAGGTCAAATTGCGCACCAGTGATTTCTGGATAATCCAGGTCAACAAAATGACCGGCAGCACGACCAGCACGGTGGAAGCCGAGACCGCCCCAATCTGGACACCTTGCTGCGTCCAAAGGGCTGCTACTGCTACCGGCAGGGTGCGCGTGTCTCTCCCGGTCAATATCAGAGCGAATAGAAATTCGTTCCAGTTAAGAATGAAGTTGAAAACCCCAGCAGCCAGTAATCCAGGTAAAACTACAGGGATGACGACACGCCATAGGGTCTGGGTGCGCGAACAGCCGTCAATCATTGCGGCCTCTTCTAATTCCACAGGTATGGATTGAAAAAATCCGATCAGGATCCATATCGTATATGGTAAATTAAAGGATAAATAGGCCAAGATTAAAGCGAAAGGCGAGTCCCACAAATGGGCCAGCCTGGCGAGCAGGAATATCGGAATCACCAGTGTAATGGCAGGCAGCATCTGGGTGCTGAGCATGCTCAGGCGCAAGACGGGATCACCGGTTCGGAATCGGGCGATGGAATAGGCGGCTAGCGATCCAAGGATTAAAGCAATCAGGCTAGCGACTGAAGCGACAACCAGGCTGTTGAGGAAATATCTTTGGAAGGGGTATTGCTGGAAAATAGTGCGATAGTTTTCCAGGGTGGGGGTGAAGATCCAGACCGGCGGGATTTTATATGCGATTAAGCGGTTTGCGAGCGAAGTGCGCGCTACCCATAGGATGGGCAATAGCACGAACAGGGTTGCCAAGATTAAAATGGCATGTGTGATGTAAAGACCGATATTTTTTCGTAAGGAGATGAGCATCTGTCTCTCCTGCCAATTACTCCGCTGTCACGCCTTCAATCTTCGCCAGTTGCCTGAAAATATGCTTATTTTTCTGGTAAATTTCTTTATACAATTGGAAAAGCTGTTTATACTTCTCATGGTTATGCATATCGGGTTGGGTGACAGCAGCCACCTGAATATAGCGTTCGATATCTTCCCAGGAGTCGAAACCCTTAACGCCCATACCGGCTACGAAGGCTGCTCCAAGGGAAGATCCGGGGTGATTAGCGACCTCTTCCAAGGGATAGCCGATCACATCCGCAGTTACTTGTCGCCATAAAGCGCTGCGCGCGCCGCCGTTCGCCACACGTACCAAGTTGATGCTGAAACCGCGTTCAGCGAGCACTTCTAGGTGCTGGTAAAAGCCGTAGGAAATACCTTCCAGGATAGCGTGGTAAATATTGGCGCGTGTGTTTTGCAGGGTCAAGCCAAATAGAATACCGCGAGCAAGCGGGTCGAAAATCGGCGTTTTCTCTCCAATGAAATACGGTAGCAGCACCACCCCGCCCGAGCCAGCCGGAATACCCGCTGCCTCTGCATCCAGTGCGGGATAGTCCAATTCGGGTGCAAAGTTGTTACGGAACCATTTGATTATCGATCCGCTGGAAGCCATACATCCGTTGAGAAGGAATAAACCAGGGATAACGTGGTAATCGATGAACAGGCGCTCGTCGATCTCCAAGCGATCCAGGGAGTAAAGAATGTCTCCCGCTCCTCCCAGTTTGACCAGTAGGTCACCGTTCTCCTTCAGCCCAACCGAAAATGCCGAAGCTACATGGTCTGCGCTTCCGGCGACCACAGGTGTGCCTTGCTGCAGACCCGCCTCGCGGGCGGCTTGGGCGCTGATTATTCCAATCACCTCGCTTGGATTAAAAACAGGGGGTAGCTGATCGCGCCGCAAGTGGGAAAGCTCGAGTAACTCCCCTATCCAATCCTTAGCGTGTAGATCGTACAAGCCACTCTCCAGCGCCCAATTGCTCTCCAATACTGGTTGGTCAGTCAACTTGTAATTTATGTAATCATAAGAGCCCATCACCCACACAGCCTGACGGTAAAGTTCAGGTTGATTCTTGGCGATCCAACGAAGTTTCGGGCCGATGCTCTGCTGTGTTATAGCTGAGCCGGTGCGTTGGAAGACTGCTTTTTCGTCCATATTGATCTTGAACTCATCGATCTCAACATGTGAGCGAGCGTCGTTCTGCTGAATTGAACGTCGCAAGGGCTTTCCTTGCTCGTCTACCAGAATGGTGGTGGGTACCATCCCGCTCACTCCGACCGCATGCACTTGGGAGGCCCCAACGCCAGCTTTGACCAAGCATTCCGGAACCGCCTGGCATACGTTGCGCCACCATTCATTGGCATCTTCCTCAGCCCAATTGGCTTTTGGGGAATGCAAGGTAGCCGGCCGTGAAGACTCGCCTACGATGTGTCCCTCGGTATCGATCAAGATTACTTTGGTGGCTGTGGTGCCAATGTCTATACCCAAGAACACTGCATGGCTCATGCTATCTCCTTCCGGATTTGCTTGACCAGATCCATGAACACTTTAACCCGTGCAGGATCCACTGGATTCCAGGTGTATCCGTCGACTTTCAGGCTGGAACCGACGATTACCCCATCCGTTACGTTGAGAAAATGACGGATATTTTCCAGCCGAGCGCCGGTATTCAGTAGAACTGGGAAATCATCGTCAACAGCCCGCCTGACCTCTTGGACAGTGGAAAGGTCTGGCTCTGCGCCGGCCATCGGTCCAGCTATCAAGATAGCGTCAACAAGTGAGGAGACCACCGTGCTGCGGGCGCGCTGGGCGACACTGCGATTACCCAGTGGGGAGGCGAACTCTGGAGTGATGTTAGCGAAGATGCGTACATCTTCAGCGTCGATCTGCTGACGGTAGCGGAAGATGGCCGCCGTGTCAGGTGACCAAAGCCCCATGTCGCTCTCATAAACTCCGGTCACAACCTCGCGGATAAATGATGCCCCGGTGGATTTGGCGATCGCCAGTGGTGCTTTGGCATTCCAAAGGAAATCCACCCCAAAGGGACGATCGGTTGGGTGCAGCTCCGCGATCACCCGGGTCATGACTGCCACAGCTTCGAAATCTGCCTGGAAAGAGTAAGGGCGATCGTCTTCGTTGCAAAACATGATAGCATCCACGCCACCCGCAAGCAAAGCATTCATGTCAGCGCGCATGAGCTCCACCATCCCTTCAATTCCTTGATTGGGATCATAGCGCGGTGTGCCGGGCAAAGCGGGGAAATGGGCCATTGCGATAACTGCTTTGGGTACTCCAAACCATGCTTTGACTTTGTCTGTCATCTCGACCTCCGTATATAACTTGAACTTCGTGTATCGCGTAATGAAGAGAGTGCGTCGGGATAAAGAACATCTCCTTTATCAGTATTTGATAAACCTAATTTTTTCAATAGTTTCCTTTTTTTTGATTTAGCTTCCAGTTACATCGATATCATCAATTCATGATGTTAAATTGGTTTTATGGCCATCAAGCTAGAGTGAGCTCAATATTTATCTGCTCTATCTGCTGAGCTATCTCTGCGGGTAGCTCATTATCTGTGACGATATGGTGCACATCGGTAATAGGAGCAATGGCCGTAAAAGCAACCTTGCCAAATTTATGCGCATCGACGACCAGGATGATCTCTTTTGCTTGGTCTAGCATCGCTTGTTTAACCAGCGTATCTTCCAGGTTGAACTCTGTAATCCCGGCATCCAGGTCGATCCCCGCTGCTCCTAAAAAGAGCTTGTCGACGTAGAAATCTCGCACCGACCGCTCCGCTAGATGCCCCACCATGGAAAGCTCATCCGGGCGCAGGATACCGCCTGTCAGGATCAAGCGTATTTCAGGTTGCTCTGCCAGCAAGGCGGCAATCTGAAAGCTAGAGGTGAGCACGGTTAAATTCTGATTTTTGGTGATGGCACGGGCGACTTCTAGGGTTGTTGTCCCCACATCAAACATGACCGAGTCGCCGTTGTGGATCAGCTTGGCGGCTGCTTCGCCTATACGCTGCTTATGTTCCTGGCGAGAAGCAGCACGAGAAAGAAATGGTGGTTCGTAGCTTCTCCCCCGGTTACACACCGCTCCGCCGTGTACCCGGCGTAGCAAACCTTTGCGCTCAAGCATGTCCAGGTCTCGACGGATGGTCATCTCTGAGACATCGAACATATCAACGAGTTCACCAACTTGGATTGAACCGTTCTTATCCAGGCGGTCCAGGATTATCTGATGGCGTTTGCTAATGAACATGACTATTTTCTTAAATGATGTTCGTTTATGTTCATATAATACAATATTATTGTTTGAATGTCAAATTAATTAACTGAGATTGTTGAAAAACAAGTCTAAGACTCGCGCAATCAGCAAAAGTTTAATATAATCCAGAAAAAACATCTGGAGAGAAAAATACCACGAACCCCTTCGGCGCAGACCACCAGTCTCACGAGCATGATCCTGCCATCGAAGGCGATTTTGAGTTTTACACTGAGCGCATGGCAGTTTTAGGCTTCAGTAAAGCACAGGAACCCCAATCGTTGAGTGACGAGAAAATCCGTTTCGCTATGGTATCCCAACACATGTATAGTGCGATGGAAAGCCTGAACCTGTGCCAGTTTGTATATGGTCCTGCCTGGCAGCTTTATGGCCCTGAAGATATGGTCGAGTTGGTGCGGACCGTCACAGGTTGGGAAGATGTAGATTTTGATGAGCTGCAGAAAGTGGGCGAACGGCGGCTCAATATGATGCGGGCGTTCAATGCTCGCGAAGGAATTGACCGCCGGGCTGATGTGCTGCCAGAGAAACTCTACAAACCTTTGAAGGGTGGTGTGAGTGATGGTTGGAAGCTCGACCGTGACGAAGTTGTGGCCGCGCTGGATAAATACTTTGAGTTATGCGGTTGGGATGTCGAAACTGGCATACCCACCCGTGACAAACTGGAGGAATTAGATTTGGGCTGGGTGGCTGCCATTTGAACTTCAAAAGTTGAATTCAACAATTAGTTTGCGGCAGAGATAGACACTCATTTCAGAAGATGAAGATACCCTGGCAAGAACCTTCACTGAGGTTTGCTCTTCCAGCAAGAGCAAGCCTCAGTTCTTTATATTTGACTAAATCTAAGCCCGTTCGATAGTCACATTCTGGTATTCGCGGAAATTATACGACCCTGTTTGGCCCAAGACACGGGAAACATATTCTTCCGGCACGTCTACCAGGGTATGCTGGTCGCGGATCAAGATTTTACCAATCACATAACCAGGAATATCGGCCCGTGAGGCAATCGTCCCGACAACTTCGCCGGGACTGACGCCGTGCGTGCGGCCGTGCGCCAGGCTCAGACGCACCATCCCTTCTTCATGCGAAAAATCTGGTTTGCCATTTCTACGGCGATTTTCTTGTTTGCGGTGATTTTTGCCATTACCTTTATGCGGGGAAAACCTTCTTTTCTTATCTATACTTCTGGAGCGTTTTAGGCTCACTTCGCCAACCTT
>JAUWLJ010000297.1 GCA_030613705.1 Chloroflexota bacterium | reverse complement strand
TTTTCCATGATCTTTTTTTCCTGGCTATTGAGGCTTGTAATCCTTTAATGCTCTAATAGCTCCTGGGGGTTATTATACGGGAGAATCAAGGTCGCTGATCACATATTGTGCTAGAGATGAAAATTTTGTCGGTTGGTGTGGCAAGAATGGGCAGGCTCAAGTTCCAGGATGCTAAAGGAATATAGCAGCCCAGTGACTGGTAAACGCAAATTAACACGCTGCCTTATCGGTCTTGCTACTTGACTAGGGGCAGCAAGGAGAGGGAGCTCATCAGCGATGTGCGGAGAGTGCTGATCCGAAAGGTGGACTGAGGGAACTCGCTCCTAGTTATTCGCTTATCTACCTTGTCCTGGATATCGGGTGAATGTGGCGATGTCTCAGCGGATGAAAATCAAAGCCGCGGTTTGGAAATTCACATACAGTTCCTATTCTTTGTGGGATGGACCTTGACCTTCTTTTTTCTCTGGGTGATCTCCCTTAATCAAACCCAAACCTTGCACGACCAGGAAACCAGTCAGTGCAGCCACAAATACGGGAATGGCATCGGTGATGGAGAGACTGGCGATCAGCATGGTCAATAAACCAAGTGTGATAGGGATCGGCAGAGCGCAGCACTATCGTGGTGGCGTCTGTGCTCGATATTGAGCCTTATAATCGACTAGTACTAATGAACTTCAAGGTTTAATCATCTGGTGCCGATGCAGTTTGATCGTTCTCAGCCACTGCGCCTGATAACAGTTCAGCAATTTTAGGATCCAGGTGGTGGTAAAGACTCTGAATTGGATATAGTGACTCGATGCCTGCCTGATCCAACGCATGTTGAACAGCGGTATTAACCTTGTATATAAACTGCCGCTTGTCCTTGTAGGATTCTATCCTGTCTCCAAATCGGGAGCTATCTAGATAATGTCTAAATGTATAACCAATCCGGTCAATACCACGAATTGCTAGCGCGGAAAAGGTGTTTCCATAACGGTCTTGCCAATTGTCCGCCAGCGGCGCTTAGTTTACGTTCAGTGATAAAAACAATATATCCGATCAGCGTCCTCCAGGATTAAGATTATTCAGGCTCAGGCTCTTTGAGTGATATGGCGATATCGTCAATGTGATCAGAGTTAATCTTGGGCTGGGTATTCAGGGTATAGGTCGTAAACGGCATATCGATGCCCTCTTTGTCAGCTGCTTCCTGTATCGCGGTGCACACTTTGTGTGTCACCAGCCGTTTTGCTATTCTTGCGATCCGTCTGCTCATCTATCTCGGTTTCAGCGCTCTCCAACCAGGCGTTGGCAGCTTTGAGGGCTTGCTTGCTGGAGTAGAGCAACTTAGAACTATCAGGTAAAACATTCTCCTCACCGAGCAGCTCGATCATCTCAGTTTTTTCCAATTGGTTGTACACATTTTCGCTCACCCCTGAGAACATCAATTTTCCACCATTCTTTTGCAGCGCGGCTGAATAGCGTTCCATTATCTGGATGAAAGTACTGCCGATACTATCTTTCCCGCGCAAGCGGATGATCGCCACCGCACCTTGCGCTTTGATAGCGGAGGGCAGCAAATCTCCCATCTTGTAGGCTGCGGCGAAGAATCTGCCACCACGGAAGGTTAAGAGGGTTGTTTTGTGCTCGGGAAGCTCGTCCGGGGGCTCTTGTACTTCAAAATCACCCTGCTCGTCCTGTACCAGCTCCACAACCCGCACGCTGGAGGCTGAGGTGATTAGATGGAAGAGGAAGGAGAGTACCACAGCCAGAAGGACGGCAGTCTGAATCGACAGCACCAGGGTCACCAGGAAGGTGAAGATCATCACCAGTCTGGCGGCCCAGCTTGTATCGCTGACCTGCATTATCTCCACCGGGTCGATGATCTCATAGCCGACATAAATCAGGATAGCTGCTACGGCTGGCATGGCTGCCAGCTCTACCAGGTTTCCGAAGAGCAGGATCAGGATGGCGAAGAAGAGGCCGGTGAAGATATTCGCCCAGCGCGACCTGGCACCTGCGCCCATAACAACACCGGTACCTCCCAGGGAGCCTCCCACAGGTAAACCTGATAAGAATCCGGTTGCGAGGTTGGCGATTCCTTGTCCGCTGAAATCGCCTGAGGCATTGGGATAGTTGCCATCAGGATTGGGTATACCCTGGCTGACACCAGCTGCCTGGATCAGGCCGATCAGCGCCACTGCCAGGGCAGAGGGGATCAATGCCAACACCAGAGAAAGGTCGGGCAGAGCTAAATCAGGCAGCCCACCGCTGATATCACCCAGATCACCAACTACCTCTACTGAATCCCAACCCAGGAGGACTACAAGTGCAGAGGTAATCACCAGCGCCAGAACCAATGAGAAGCTGCGCACTTTGGTACGCCCAAGCAGGATGATGATGAGTAAAGTCAGGAGACCTATGACAGTGGTTTGTGGGTCGATCTCGGTTGGATGAAGCAGTAAATCCCATGTCCTGGTCAGCGTACCGCTTTCATCACTATATAAGCCGGTCAGGTCCCCCAGCTGTCCCAGGATGATCAGTACTGCCAACCCGGTCAGGAAGCCAACCATTACCGCGTTAGAGATGAAACGCGTGATCGAACCCAGTTTGAGCAGCCCCATGATGAGCATGAAAAGGCCAACCAGGATGGTCAATGTAACCATTGCTATCACGGCCGTATCCCCGGAGTATGCGGCCAGGGCGGTCCCCACGGTGATCATCATGGCGGAGGTTGGACCGAGGGACATGAATTCTGAGCTGGTGAAGAGTGCTCCTACAGGTGTGCCCACCATGATGGCGTTGAAGGCGAAGGTGGGGTTGACCCCAGCCAGGACGGCAGCCGCGATGCTGTCAGGAATGTTCACGACGGCATTGGTGAAGCCAGCAATGGCATCTGGTACCAGGTTCTTTGATTTTGGTTTGAATCGTTCAATGAACTATGGCAATGATTATCTCCTTATGCGGCTGGTTATGGCAGGGTTGAAACGGTCACCTCAGACCAGTGAATGGAAATTAATCGTACGCGGAAAACTTTACCAATAAACCAAATCTGCGATCTGGAGAATCACATAATTTCCTATTCTTTGTGGGATGGCCCCTGCTCTTCTTTTTTCTCTGGTTGATCACGTTTAATCAACCCAAAGCCCTGCACGACCAGGAAACCTGTCAATGCGGCCACGAAAATGGGGATCGCATCCAAAATGGAAAGACCGACGATCAGCATGGTCAGCAAACCAAGTGATATGGGGATTGGCAGCAGCGCGGCTGGGACGGCAGCCATCATGCAGCCTACCGACCAGGCGACTGGAATTTGGGGGAAGAGCAGGTGCACCACCGTGCCTGCTGGACCGCCGATGAAAAACATGGGAAAGATCGGTCCGCCGATGAATCCGGTTGATTGCGCTCCA
>JAUWLJ010000149.1 GCA_030613705.1 Chloroflexota bacterium | reverse complement strand
TGAATATAAAAACGCCAACCCGGCATTTGCTAAAAGTAATTTGCGGTTTTGACACCAGATTTATTTTAAAATTCATTCCGCAAATTACTTAGATGTGGACGATAGGAAAAGACCCTGATGGTTGACCCGGTGGCAATTGATTTTCGCCTTCTGAGGACCCAAACGCTGTCCCTGGTTTTTCAACGGTGAAAACCATCAGGGTTTCTGGCCAGATAGGACTACGCTTAGGGGATCTGGTCTCCGTAGGGCACGCGTTCCCTTTCGCGGTAACCGCCGAAGTAACCAGCCATATCAGCGAAGATACCTAATCCGAGCAGTATCCAATCAAAGCCCACAATACCGCCCGGGTAGATCGCGACGTACATCAGGGTCGTCCAGGGCAGGAAAATCCAGCCCAGGAACCCCCAAATGAAACTATCGAAAGCGCCATTAACATATACTGGGCTGAACAGATACCAGACTAGAACCGCCAGGCGCGGCCCGAAAAACAACAACGCAGTAAAAAAGCAACACATTGTAAATTCTCCTTATGCTTGATAGATTTTGAACGTCCGAAACATGTTTTTTTATGAAGTGTGACAATTCAGCAAAAGAAACTCAGAGGCATCCACCTCACCCACGCTTTCTTTCACTGCGTCACCTGATCGTCGATAGTTTCTGTGCCAGTCGCGATCTCCTTTTGGCACACCTCCGTGTCCACGTCTTTTACAGGTATTTTTTACATTGGCTCACCTCCTATTTAAGCTTTCGGCTTATTGGGCAATGCCAAGACCGGGAGCTCGCCCTCATACTGCCTGAACTCTTCGGCTGCCAGGTCGGCGTACAGCCTCTCTATATCATAACCTCCCAGCGCTATCCGGGCGCAATACTGGTTCGTATCGAGATCGTGCGCTTCATCGATCTGGCCGGCTGTCTCTGGGACAAAATCCGGGATCCATCCTTTTTGCACGAACCCATCAGCCTCTGCCTCCGCGTAGCTGGCATAAGAAGCCGTCTGCACCAGGCCGTCACAGCCCCCCAGCGCCAGCGCCCCGATCACCAGGCTCAATATCCAGGCACCTTTAAGGCGCGCAAAAACGTTAAATATACCAACCAATACAACACCCACTGGGCTGATTAGTTTCGGTTTCAGGGTGTCCTTTCGCTCTGATCTTTCCATTTGATTTATTATCCTGGCTGCCAGCGGCTGAACCTGCTTCAGCAGGTTTGATTTCTGATAGCCTATGAATTTATTCGTAGGCATCATCCGGTGAACTCATCCGTAGTAGGCGCTTCCAGGCCTGACCTTGAACAAAAGTGAACCCATGCGCTCTAGAGGTGTGTGTCCTGAAGCGCACGAGGAATCACAATTTCTTTGCTCGAAAGCTAACTACTAGACGATACGTAGGTGGTCTGCTTGGGCAATAGAGGAATAAGCCACGAAAGGAACGAATCCTGGCTGCGACTCTGCAGGGTCAGCTTGCCAGGACCGGTCAGCTCGATCACCAGCCCCTCCCCACTGAACAGGGTGCTCTTCCAACCCGCCACCTTCTTAACGTTGAACTTCAAATGCTCCTCAAATGTGACCAGGTGCCCGGTGTCGACCATGTACTCCTGGCCTGCCTCCAGCTCCATGGGGTGGATAGCGCCATAGCTGGAGACGATCAATGTACCGGTGCCGCTGATCTTGAGCATGATCAGTCCCTCGCTGCCGAAGAAGGTTTTAGCTCCGCTCCACTTGGTATCTACCTCGATGCCTGCTGAGGAGCCGAGCTACGCGCCAGACTGGACCATCAGGGATTCGCCGTGCATTTCAACCACGGCGATATCGCCGGGTAAGGCAGGTGCCAGAGCGATCGTATCGCCTGGAGAGGTGGCGGTAAATGTGTTCAGGAAAAAACTCTCACCACCGAACATGGAGCGGCCCAGAGACTTCAAGAATCCGCCTTTGGCCTCGGTCTTCATCTCGACGGAAGGTACCATACCTACCATCGCGCCCCCTTCAACCTGGAGGTCTCCTTGGCATCAAGGTTGACCAGGGCCAGTGCATAAGCCGGACCATATCTAATTTCTACGTTCATTTTGAACTCCTTCTGTGTGTAAAAAAATTTATGTTTGCCGGGCGTGTTATCCAATTATACTGGAGGATCGATTCGCCCTAACCAACGAATGTGTTCCCCGGCTGCCATCTCCAACCCCAATCAGCCAAAAGCCCGCTATAATATGACCATCCTTATTTTCACTCAACTGGTACACAGTCGACATTGAACGTTACGGTCCCAATTCTGATTAGAAAATCCTTGCTGACAAGATTATGTGAGAGGAGTGCACAATATGGTTCAAAGAAGCCGAATTGGATTTGTTTCAACCCGCTTCGCCGGGACGGATGGGGTATCCCTGGAGACTTTAAAGTGGGTCAAGGTGTTAAACGGACTGGGTCTCGATTACTTTTGTTTCGCGGGGGAATCTGACTGGCCTGCGGAGCGTTCTTATATCGTGCCAGAAGCTCATTTTGAGCACCCCACCATCCGGAAGCTGAATATCGACTTGTTTGACGACTATATCCGTTCACTCGAAACCACCCAAAGCGTGGAAAAGCTAAAAAACCATTTAAAGGGGCATCTATACAAATTTATTAAGCAGTTCGATATAGAGTTACTGGTGGTAGAAAATGCCCTGGCAATTCCTATGAACGTTCCCCTGGGGCTGGCATTAACAGAATTGATCGCTGAGACCTGCATACCCACCATTGCACATCACCACGACTTTACCTGGGAACGACCGCGCTATGCGGTTAACGCGGCAGATGACTACTTGCGCGCCGCTTTTCCACCAACCCTAAAATCAATCAACCACGTGGTCATTAACTCGTATGGCCAACAGCAACTGGCCTTACGCACGGGCACCAGTTCCACAGTCATTCCCAACGTGATGGACTTCGAGTCGCCACCACCCGAGCCTGATGGCTACGAGGCTGACCTGCGTGAGGTGCTCGGGATTAGCCCGGATGAATATTACCTCCTGCAACCCACCCGCATCGTCCCCCGAAAACGGATCGAGCGAGCCATCGGTCTGGCAAAACGGTTGGGGCTGCCCTGCACGGTGGTGATATCACATGCCTCCGGAGATGAGGGAACAGACTATGCAGACTTCCTCCAGGAATACATCCAGCTATTGGATGTCAAGGTCGTTTTTGCCGCGAATACCTTCGCCGGCGAACGGGGGTTGACGCCCGATGGGAACAAAATCTATTCCCTGGGCGACGCTTACCAACCGGCAGACCTGGTTACCTATCCTTCGACCATTGAGGGGTTTGGCAACGCCTTCCTGGAAGCCATATTCTACCGCAAGCCAATCGTGATGAGCACCTACGAAATCTATCGTATTGATATCAAGCCCAAAGGTTTTAACGTTATCGAATTTGGAGATTTTATCACTGAAAAAACGGTGATTAATACTCGGGAACTACTGCTCAACCCCCAACTGGCAGAAGAGATGTGCGATATCAACTATAAAATTGCCCGCAATCATTACTCCTATGCCAACCTGGAGAAACTGCTGGTGGCTATGTATAGCATCAGCCTCAGTGGTTGACCAGGTGCGACTAGTTTGGACTAGACAGCCAAATATTCGCGAGCCGGTGCGAGGTATACTTTTATTGCAACTGTTCAGGCAAAAGACTTCCTGGAGGGAAACCTGCTCAACCTACCCTGGCTTCGTAGTTTCGGTATATCAAACGTGACTATGCAACCCAGGCAAAGCGAGCCACAGCCTGAGCAGTTACTATCAAACTTAGATCGAGTCTCTTGGAGAAAATAAAATGAGTGAACTTAATTCAGAAGCCGTCCAACAACCCCCCGTTGAGGTACAGGAAAGCAACAACAACTCAGTGGCAGTAGCAGCTATCATCGCCATCGTAATTCTCACACTGGCTTGTATATTATCCTGTACGGTCATGACGGTTGCGTTTTTAGTTAACGCACCCTGGTAAGCGTTCGCACAACCAAAGATCTTTAATTTATGCACTTTGTGCAGCACATTTGAGAGGGATATTCTCTTAAGGCCTTTAATCGACTATCTGGGTCTTGGGGATCAAATTGAGAGGTCCATCGTGAAGACTCGTTTCGTCATACTAGTTACTCTAATTGTTTTGGTCGTCAGCGCTTGCGGTGGGGCAAGCGGTCCAGATATCCAGGTTGAAGATCCCTGGGTGCGAGCGGCACCCATGCTGGAGAAACAAAACGAGAGCGATGAAGGCATGTCTTCCGGGGGCGAAATGGGGAGTCAAATGGACGGGGGCAATAGCGCCGCATATATGACTATCGCTAATAAAGGTCGCCAGGCAGACCGCTTGGTAACCGTCAAGAGCGATGCAGCCCAAGCCGTTGAAATTCACATCAGCAAAATGGTAGACGACGTTATGACCATGCACCAGGTCGATGGCGTTGACGTGCCAGCCAGGGGGCAGGTCGAACTAAAACCTGGAGGTCTGCATATAATGCTGATCGGCTTAAGCAGAGATCTGAACGCGGGTGATCAAGTCTCGCTCAGCCTCGGTTTTGAAAAGTCTGGAGAGATTATAGTTGAAGCTGAGGTGCGCGCGCCGTAGCTCGTTACGGTTGAACGACAGCTGGTCGCCAGGCAGGATCAAAATCAAAACGCTCCCAAGTCGTTTTTTGTTCACGATCTGCACCACTAACTGCCATTATGTAAATATCGTGGTTCTGGCCTTGCGGCCAGCTCTCAAATGCCAGGTAGCTTCCATCCGGAGAGTACTTGGCTTCCAACGCCGGGGCTGGACCCAGGTTATAGCGGAACTCATCATAGCCATCCTCACTATACGAAGCCACCACAATCCCTGGGATTCGCCCCTGACTTTCAACCTGAGTGAATAGAATCCGCTCTCCATCGATTGACCACTGTGGGTGGGTGTTGATCTTATCACCGCTGCGCGAATACATTTCTTGATTACTCCCATCCGGGTCCATGGTCCATATCTGCACCGGGCCTTTTTGGGTGGAAACAAAGGCGATTTTCTGGCCATCCGCTGACCAGGAGGGCTGCCTGTCATAGGAATACCGCAGCGATAACCGTTCAACTAGGTAATTCTCATTATCATCCTTAATATTCAAATTCATGGAATAAATCCTGGCTCGACCACCGTTCCTCAACGATGTAAAAGTTATCGTCATCCCGTCTGGCGACCAGACTGGATCAAAATCTCCACCAGGTATATCACTTGAGAGCTGCTCCTGAGATTCAGGGTCATCTAAATTGATTTTCCATAAACCCGAGCCTCGATACAATTCTTGATTCGTATCACATGGGGAGGTAAAAACCAGCCATAGGCCATCCGGTGACCAGGCAGGCTGGCAAGCCCCTCCGGAGATATTTGTGATCTGGAGCGGTTCTTTGTCATCATCCACATCTAGAAGCCATATCTGGGTCTCGCCATTCTCGCTCCGATCTGAGGCAAAAGCAATTTCTCCGCTTCCTCCCCCTCGTGGAGCTGGTGTGGATGTAGATGTGGGTTCAATTGGAGTGGGCGATGGCATCGTGGTAGCCGTGGAGATTATATTTGTGGTTGGAGTTGGCTCAAGTGTCTGGATTGGCGTGGGTGTAGCTGTGCCAGCAATAATGGGTATCGGAGTATTTGCCATAGTCGGAGTTGGCGAGGCGCTGGTGAGCGCCACGGGCAGCGAGTTAGAGCCTATTGGCACAATCGAGGCCAGGGCTTGCTGGGCTTGTGCAGGCCAAGATGGATAGAATATATAAGCTACGAATCCCGCCGCGACCAAAAGTATCCCGACCAGGATAATAAATAAGCACCCTGACCGCCGGCCAGATCTCGAACGGCTGGGTAGCGCTGCTTCCTCCACCGCTGAGTTCCCAAGTAAATTGTATGGAGCAA
>JAUWLJ010000046.1 GCA_030613705.1 Chloroflexota bacterium | reverse complement strand
CAGGTTTGTCGCTGAACAAATCCTTGAAAAAGGATATTTCGCCCGACCCCATTTGGGGATCCGTTGGCAGTCTATCACCCCACATGTAGCCCGGATATACAATTTGCCGGTCCAATGGGGAACTTATATTTCGGATGTTTTCCCTGGAAGTCCAGCTGCTATGAGCGGAATTAAGGAAGGTGACATCATCACCAAAATTGGAGATATTACTCTTGATCAGGACCACACTTATATCAATACCTTATTTGCTCACGAACCTGGAGAAGAAGTTTCCATTACTCTGGTGCGGATTGAACAACAGGTAACTGTCAGTTTAGTCCTAGGCGAAAGCCGATAGGAAAGATCCCCAAACGCTTATAGGAACTTCATGTTGTATTTTCCACGACAATCACCATTCAATCAAGCGCAATATTCCAAATCAAAGATAGAGATAGATTGTGACCGAGATCACAAAATAAATTTGACCAAACCATCTGCATCGGGTATAATCATTTTTCGTCTGCAAACAAATAGCCCCTCTTCCCGGACGTTTCAGAATAAGAACTCTAACCTCCAGCAAGGTGGGTTTATCAAACAATACAGGAAAGTGTAATGCCAAAACGAACATATCAACCCAAGATACGTCGTCGCTTACGTGTGCATGGTTTTCGATCCCGGATGGCGACTTCCGGTGGAAGAAAAGTTATAAAAAATCGGCGTCTCAAAGGGCGTTCCCGGTTATCTGTCAGGAAGAATAACCACGTTAAGAAGACAAATTGGAACATCTAAAGGTAATAATCGCCCGAAGGCAATTCGTTGAAGCGCAGGTTTCGCTTAACCAGGTCAGCCGATTTCGAGCGGGTGCGGCGTTTCGGCAAGCCTTACGCCCACCCGTTTATCGTGTTGATTGCCCTTCCAAATGAGATGGATAAATCACGCTTTGCAGTCGCGGCTGGACGTTCTATCGGGAAAGCTGTCCAGCGCAATAGGGTCAAGCGTATCTTAAGGGAGACATTGCGTCCTCTAATCCCAAGCATGGCCTCCGGATGGGATATCGTACTCCTGGCTCGAAAACCTATAACTACAGCGGCATATCCTGAAATCGAAGCTGCTCTCAAGACATTGCTTTCCCGGGCAAACTTATTGGAAAATACCCCATGACGAGTGAACTACATTTCGATCACGATCATGATTACCCAAATGAACCAAGATTGCGCGATCTGCCATTAGGGCTGATATACATTCCACGCCTGATTCTTTTAGCATTAATCCGCATGTACCAGAAAACTCTTTCGCGTGGTTTACCAGCAAACTCCTGCCGTTTTTACCCTTCCTGCTCACACTACGGATACCAGGCAATATATAAGCACGGGGCGATTAAAGGCAGTTTACTGGCTATCTGGCGTATCCTCCGCTGTAATCCCTTCAATTCCGGCGGGAACGATCCCATCCCTTGATGAGCAACTAATCTATTGGACAATAAACAACAAAGAATGAAACACAAACACTACATATTCATCCTCGTCTTCATCGGCCTCGCAGTGACGCTCAGCGCATGCGCCGGTGGCGCGACCACGGCATCCAGCTGGCCAGGCCTAACTGTTGATGAGCAATACGCATACGTCGCCTATAACACCCAGGTGTATGCTGTTGATTTGGTCAATGGTTCTGAACGTTGGCGTTATCCTGCAGAACCAGACAACAATATCACCTTCTATACCGATCCCTCTTTGAGCCAAGACGGGCAGCTGATCGTGGGTAGCTACGATTTTGTCTTATACAGCCTCGATGCCGAGTCTGGGGTTCAGAACTGGAATTTCTCAGGTGCTGATAATCGTTATATTGCCAGCTCTCTGGTCGAGGAGAAGAATATTTTCGCTCCGGCGGCGGATGAAAACCTCTATTCATTGGATTTGAATGGTCGCCTTCAATGGACCTTTTCATCAGAAGGAGAATCCTGGGCTCAGCCAATCACAGATGAAAACTGTAATTGCCTTTTCCTTCCGTCTATGGACCATACTGTGTACGCTATCGATCCCCAAAATGGAACACAAAAATGGCGTTCACCGAAGCTGGGTGGCGCGATTGTTGGGACACCAGCCTACAATGAGAATGGTGTATTGTTTGTGGGTACATTCGGTGGGAAGTTGTTCGCACTAAACGCGGAGGATGGATCGATAATCTGGGAATTTTCCACCGCAGATGGCGGTTGGATTTGGTCTGGGCCTACCTTATCCGAGGGGGTGGTGTACTTTGGTGATTTGAATGGATATTTTTATGCCGTTGATGCGGATAATGGCTCCCAGATGTGGCAGCTGCCACCTGAGCAATTAGATGGTGAAATTGTTGGATCTCCACTCGTGATCGAGGATAGTATCTACATCACCAGCGAAGATGGCATTCTATTCAAACTCGACACCGCGGGAAGGATTCAATGGTCTCAACCCATTGGAGGAAAAATATATACCTCTCCAAAAGCGGCAAATGATCTAATTCTGGTGGCACCCATTCAAATCGACGAACTTTTAGTCGCGGTAAATCAAGACGGTGTGAGACAATGGTCGTTCATCCCCGTAGAAAAATAATATGCCTTTTGGAGATTGAGAAGGTTTAGCTTATGGATATTGGAGCTATTTGGAGCACTTTGATTCTTAACCCAATGATAAATTCACTGATGTGGATTTACAGCGGCCTGGCGCAAAATTTTGGCTTGGCGATCATTGTTTTTACAATCCTGGTGCGATTGATCACCTACCCATTGACCGCTTCGCAGATCAAGAGCACCAAGTCTATGCAGGACATGCAGAAATCTAAGAAGTGGTTGGATATTCAAAAGAAATACAAAGGCGATCGCGAGAAACTATCAAAAGAGCAGATGAATCTTTACAAGGAAATGGGGGTCAGTCCATTTGGCTCCTGTCTTCCGACTGTGATTCAGTTTCCGGTCATCATCGGCCTTTATCAAGCGATCATCCGAGCTTTGGCCGTGACCCCATTCCAGCTGCTAGAGCTCACCCGCCACATTTATCCCTTTTATAATGCAGCGGCGCTGATCCCGCTCAATAATTATTTCTTATGGTTGGACTTGAGCCTGCCAGAAAAAGATTATGGTGTTGCGATTGCAGGCTTCACCATCCCGATTTTAGCCATCCTGGTCATGGCAACCACATTCCTGCAATCCAGGTTGATGACGCCACCATCCACAACGGGTGATCAGGGGGCGAATATGGGCCGGGCAATGACTCTTTATATGCCGCTCTTCATGGGTTATCTGGCTTACAGTTTCCCATCTGGTCTGGCGCTTTATTTTGTCACCAGCAACCTGATTGGTATACTCCAATATGGAGTTATGGGCAAGCTTGACTGGCGCAATCTCTTGCCTGCAAGATTTTCTTCTGGCTCTAAGACTCCAAAATGAAAGATCAAATATGAATGACAAACGTACGAATTTAGAGATTATTGCCCCGACAGCAGAAGAAGCCATCGAAAAAGGATTGATCGATCTTGGTTTACCTCGTGAATCTGTGGACATTGAGATCCTCGATGAAGGCGGCAAAGGTTTTTTCGGCTTAGGCAATCGCCAGGCGCGCGTCCGCTTGACGATTAAATCCGAATCTGATGAATCCAAGGTAGTAACCCCGGCAGCTGAATCAACAAGAACAGAGGAAACCCTGGTTCCCGAACCAATGATTGAGAAAGATAAACAGGATCTTGATGAGGAGCCACCTTTTCTGGGGGATGATTACGTGCTCGATATCGCCCGGGAGGTTGTCAGCGAGCTATTGGAGAAGATGAAAGTACGCGCCAAGGTGACAGCTGAATATCTCCCAGCATCAGATTCCCGCAGTCGAGTCCCCGTGCGGGTAAACGTTCATGGAGATGACCTGAGCTACTTGATCGGTCGCCAGGCGGAGACCCTGAATGCCCTGCAATATATTTCCAGTTTAATCATCAACAAAGAGATCGGCAGGTCCATCCCATTAATTGTTGATGTGGAGGGTTACCGGACCAGGCGAGAGAACCAATTGCGACAGCTGGCCCGCCGCATGGCTGATCAGGCCGTAAGCACTGGGCGGCGCCAAGTCTTGGAACCAATGCCTGCGAATGAGCGCCGGATCGTTCACATCGAGTTAAGAGAACGTCTGGATATATCCACCGAAAGTATTGGCGAAGATCCCCGTCGTAAGGTGACAATTAATCCTAAATAATTCATCCTCAATATTCAAAGAAAATAAATTCATGGTGCATGCGGGTAGCTCACGCATGCATCCTTTATTTCTTCTTCAGGTATAATTAATGCATGTATCGCCAGATGTCAATTGACCCCATAGATTATTTAATGATCGGGCATATTACCCGCGATGAGACTCCGGATGGACCGCGTCTCGGTGGAACAGCGACCTTTTCCAGCCTAATGGCTCAAGCCCTTGGTTTACGAGTAGGGATTGTCACTTCTTGGGGTGCTGATTTGTCCCCTGGTCCTTTAAGCGAGATCCCCATTGTCAATTTACCATCTGAACACAGCACAACATTCGAAAACATATCCACTCCAGAGGGTCGTCTTCAAACCGTATTTCACGTTGCCAACACAATTGATCTGAATCTGATCCCTGACCTATGGCTTAACGCGCCTATTGTCCATTTAGGACCTGTCGCCCAAGAAGTGGAACCAACCCTGGTCCGTCATTTATCAAATTCATTGATCGGGACCACGCCCCAAGGTTGGCTTCGTGCCTGGGACGAAAAAGGACGTGTGGTACCGACTGAGTGGCCAGAAGCAGCATTTGTGCTCAGCAATGTTGGAGCAGCCGTGATCGGCATGGAGGATTTAGATTACGACGAGGCGCGGATTGAAGAGATGGCAACTGCGTGCCGGGTGTTGGCGGTCACCGAGCAATCCGATGGTGTACGATTGTTCTGGCATGGGGATGTGCGCAGGTTTAGACCACCTTCAGTGATAGAACTCGATACAACTGGAGCCGGTGATATCTTCGCGGCTGCTTTCTTTTTCCGTTTGTACAACACACGTGACCCATGGGAAGCAGCACGCTTTGCAACCCAATTGGCCGCGATTTCAGTCACACGTTCAGGTTTGCAAAGCATCCCAACCCAAGAAGAAATCCAGGATTGCATGGCCGAGGTGCTGTAATATGGGGCGAACTTACACCTTGGTCAACCAAAAAGGTGGCGTGGGAAAAACCACTACTGTCATTAATTTGGGAGCATACCTGGCTTATTATGGTCAGCGTGTTCTGCTCGTAGATCTTGATCCACAGGCCAATGCCACCTCTTGTTTAGGGGTCGATAAACAAACCGTACGAGGCGGAACTTATGAGTCTCTGATTGGGAACTCCTCTGCTGCCAGTTACGTTCTTCACAATCCGCGTTTTAAGATTTCTCTGCTACCTTCATCTCCATCTCTCGCCGGAGCAGAGGTTGAGCTAGTTGGAGAATTATCTCGCGAGAATTTTCTAAACGATGCCTTGCAGCCAGTGCGCGATCGTTATGATTACATTCTGATTGACTGTCCTCCTTCACTTGGTTTGCTCACTCTTAATGGGATCATCGCAGCTCAAGATGGAGTGATTATCCCAGTTCAGTGTGAATACCTGCCCTTGGAAGGCCTCAGTCAGCTGAACCAGACTTTGGAGCGGATCAGGAATGCCATTTTCCCGAAATTATCAGTGCGAGGCGTTCTCCTGACCATGTATGATGGTCGCACCAACCTTTCAAACGATGTGGTCCGTGAAGTTCGCCAGCATTTCGCTGATCTTGTATTCGAAGTCGTCATCCCACGCACCGTCCGCCTGGCTGAAGCACCCTCCTATGGTCAACCAATCTCGGTCTATGCGCCGAATTCCAACGGAGCGGAAACCTATGCTGCCCTAGCCCGAGAGATACTCGTCGGCGATGGCATCAAGATACCAGCCTTGGAAAAATAATCAACAACCACAATTTTCCTAATTAGATCCTATGACAAAAAAATCTGGACTCGGTAAAGGCTTAGATGCGCTTCTCCCAACAGCAGAAAGTCAACTCCCTGAGAGTGGAATCACGCATATTCCAACTGCCAACATCATTCCAAACCCAAGACAACCACGGACCAATTTTGACTCTGATGAGCTCGATGAGCTGGCTATATCCATCGGCGAGCATGGTGTCATTCAACCCCTGATTGTCACCCAGGGTGAAGCTGCGGGACAGTACACCTTGATTGCGGGTGAAAGACGGCTCTTGGCAGCTCAATTAATTAACTTAGAGGAAGTCCCGGTCATCATCCGGGGAGCCTCCGATCAGGAATTGGTAGAACTGGCACTGGTTGAAAATGTCCAACGCACTGATTTAGGTCCACTGGAGGCTGCCGAAGCTTATCGCCAGTTGACCGAGGATTTCAATCTATCTCACGAGGAGATCGCTGCTCGGGTAGGGAAGAATCGCGTCACCATCACAAACACGTTACGTTTGCTGAAGCTGCCAAATGATGTAAAGGAATCGCTTGCTGAAGGAAATATCACTGAAGGACATGCCCGCGCCCTTCTGGCACTTCCAACCCCAGAAGCGCAAAATGCGGCCCTAAAATCTATCCTCAAAAATGACCTGAATGTTCGCCAAACTGAGGAATTGGTTCGTAAGTTAGGTGGAGAAAAACCTCAAAGACAATCGCCACCACCGCCTGATCCAGAAATTAAAGCACTAGAAGAGCAGCTCAGGCAACGTCTGGGTACACGGGTAACCCTCAATCAGAGAAATAAGGGTGGGACGCTAACAATCCATTATTACTCAGCGGAAGAGCTCAATACAATATTAGACCTGATTATGAGCGATTGAACACATTTCTCCAATTTCATACCCAACAATTTAGGACAATTTTTAAATCTCTATCGGCATTCATTTTCTAAAAGAGGCCTGCCTGCATGCGTATCTTATACAATGCCCGGATAAACACATTGGATAATGTGCTCCCCTCAGCCTCAGCCATTGTAATCAACCACGGGCGCATCCAGGCTGTTGGTTACCAAGGCTCTATCCTCTCCCAATATAATAGCTCTATCAAACGCGTTGATCTGGGAGGACGAACTGTTATCCCCGGTTTGACTGACGCGCATATCCATCTGCAACATTACTCTCTAAGCTTACAGCGTGTGGATTGTGAAACAAGTACCCGGGAGGAGAGCCTTAATAACGTGGCTGCGCGAGTTGAAACTACTCCATACAATGAGTGGATCCTGGGTCATGGTTGGAATCAAAATCAATGGCCAGAAGGCTTTGGCAATACTGGGCATTTAGACAAAATCACAACTCAGCACCCTATCTATCTGACCGCTAAATCCATGCATGCTGCCTGGGTAAACTCTGCAGCTCTCCGCCAGGCTGGTGTATCAGCGCAAACTCCAAACCCTCCTGGGGGTCGCATTCAACGCCACACAGACGGTTCGCTCACCGGAATCTTGTTTGAAACTGCGATGTCTTTAGTTTCGGACATCATCCCTGAGTCTTCACCTGAACAAGTGGCGAAAGACATCAACAACACCCAGACCAAGCTCTGGAAAATGGGACTTACCGGGGTGCACGATTTTGATCGACGAACCTGCTTCGTCGCTCTCCAACAGCTCCATGCTGCTGGAAGATTGAAATTACGTGTAACTAAAAGTATTCCGATTGAGTCGCTCTCTGATGCAATTAATCTTGGATTACAGACTGGTTTTGGGGATGACATGCTGCGAATTGGCTCAATCAAAGCCTTTGCGGATGGTGCCCTAGGTACCCGCACCGCGGCTATGCTCCAGCCTTACGAGGGCGAACCAGAGAATCGTGGGCTGCTCATGCTAGATGCTGAAAACTTATTCGAACAGGGTCGCCTAGCTGTTAAAAATGGATTAAGCCTGGCTGTGCATGCAATTGGAGATTCTGCCAATCATGAAGTCCTGCAGGCGTTATCACAGCTCAGGGAATACGAACGGCAACATTCAATCATCTTGGATAGAAACAGAGAACCTCGCAAATTACGGCACCGCATCGAGCATGTCCAATTAATTCATCCAGATGATCTCCCCCGCCTGGCAGGTTTAGATGTGATCGCATCCATGCAGCCGATTCATGCCACTTCGGATTTCCCCACAGCAGACCAGTATTGGGGCAAGCGTTCCAGGTACTCCTATGCCTGGCGTTCCCTCCTGGACGAGGGAACACTGCTCGCTTTCGGTTCAGATGCTCCAGTTGAATCCCCAAATCCGTTTTGGGGGCTCCACGCGGCGGTGACTCGAAAAAGAGTGGATGGCTCTCCCGGACCACAAGGCTGGTATAAAGAGCAAAAACTATCCCTTGCAGCAGCATTGCATGGATTCACGAGCGGTGCCGCCTATGCAGCCGGTATGGAGGACCGGCTGGGAAAGCTGGCTCCTGGTTTCCTGGCTGACCTTCTAGTATTAGATCAGGATATCTTCCAGGCAAGTTTGGATGATATCCGGGATATACGCCCCCATGGAACGATGATCGCTGGGGAATGGGTTTACCTGGATCCTGTCCTCGATGAGCTCATCTCAAACGACGGACATCCCCTTCCCTAACTGTCACACCGACTTCGTCGAGATGCTCCAGGAATGCCAGGGCATAGCGACGGCTGGTGTCAAAGTGATCTCTAACTTGTGCAGCGCTTAATGTCCCCCTTTCTTGAAACAGAGCTTTCACATCGACCACCATCCGCTCATAATCCTCTCGTTGGAAGACCACTTCACTCGACACAGGAACTAAGAGATCGAGATCAACCATAGCCTGGAATACTTCATCACTAACATCCGATTTCGCTTCTTTGACCGAAGGTGGGGAAAAAGGTGAGGCTGCAAAACGTTTCAAGAGTGATTGGACTGCTTGTTCTTGTTGGGGAGTAAATCTGATTTCATGTCCCGGACAAAGAATGAGAGGCCCTATCTCATCCAGCTGGTCATCCTGAATTAAAATTCGTATCAAGCCAGAAAAAAGACGGGGGGATAACTTCAAGCGGCTCTTGAGTTCTTCCTTTGGCATACCTCTGCGCAGGGGATAGGATGTGTGATATTCCCTGACGACGTTCAAGGTCGTTGAAGACAGCTGCTCCCAATAACCAATAGACGTAACCAGGAGATCGCTATTGGCGTAGAGTTCGCCCTTTCCAATTTCAAGAGAGACGATCTCCCCACACTGGACCAGCTCATCTATGGCATCTTGAGCGATTTTTTCTTCTAGATTGGAGTGCAATGTCACTTCACGCACCGGTGCAGCCACCATAGTAGCTAATGATTGCAGGAAAATATCGGTTGCAGTCCCTTCAGCTAAAGATTCCAAACGCTCGATAAGTCCTGCAGTAAATCTCTTGTGCCGCCCTTTAGGGTGCGGATCAACCACTATTCCCCCGCCCATTGTCTCCCCCGGCGATGGTCGTCGTAGTATATAGTGATCACCACGTCTAACGACCACTGGCTCGCGCATTTCCAGTTGCAGCCAGCCGTCATCCCCTGGTTGGAGCACTTCACTGCCCAATGTGCGTACCCTTGCCAAAACCTCTGCCGCGCCGACAAATAACTTAACTTCAGTATTGTGCTTTAATGCCTGGGACACAACCCCAAGCAAACGAAACCTAACATCCATACGGCGTGTTGGTTGATAATCACCCACATGTGCAACCACATCCCCCCGTTTGATTTGCTCGAGAGCCACCCCTGATATGTTGACTGCTGTGCGGCTTCCGGGGAGCGCTAAATCTTCCTTTTGCTTATGAGTTTGTAGTCCCCGGATTCGACCTCGAGTTCCATTGGGAAGAATTTCGATCTCATCTCCAACTCGAAAATGACCGTCACTCAAAGTCCCTGTGACTACTGTACCAAATCCAGCGATCGAAAACACTCTGTCAACTGGCAATCGTGGACGTCCTAAATCTTGTCGAGGGGGGCTTTCAGCGAGAACATCGTCCAATGTCTGGAGCAAAACTGAGAGTCCCTGACCAGTTTTCGCAGAAACACGCACAATTGGGACTTTTTCTAATATTGTTCCATTTAAAACT
>JAUWLJ010000269.1 GCA_030613705.1 Chloroflexota bacterium | reverse complement strand
ATCGTAGCCCTCCCGGTGGAATTCCTTCTCGGTGGCATGGACCACTTTTTGAAAATCTAGCGCCTGAGCCTCTCCCTCGAGTGCAAAATCGAGATACTCGGAGTGCCTTGGTAAGCGATATAGAAATCGGAGAGCGGTGCCTCCGTGAAATGCCAGTGGCACCATCGCGCCCTCGCGCTGTAGGACAGCGAGAGTCCGCGCTTGAAGGTATTCGCGCATATGGTTCCGAGCAACAAGCTGCGATTCGCTCTCCTCCACAATGCGCGCCAATACATCTTTCATTCTTCGTTCACCCCCGCCTTGCCCTCATGAATAAGGGCGTCAAGGATATCCGCGGCTCGGCTCATTTTAGGTTTCCCAAATAGGTTGGCATATTCATTGAGTGGATCCATGCGTAATAGCTCAAGGTTTTGGAGCCTGAGTGACCGGATATACTCGACCGAATCCCCACCTGGCGTGAGATAGATTAGATCTAATAGCGCTTTCTCAGGGAGAGCAACTAACGCACGTTGACCGCCCCCCAATTCAAGGGATTGATATCCGCGCAGATGTTTTCTGTCCACGTGGCGAAAAAGAAAGCTTCCTAGAGGTGTCGCCCATTGTCTGGGCCGACCCGAACAGATACTCATGACAGTGGGAACAAATTCAGGGATCAGGCCATAATGAGCCAGGGCTGACTGCAGACTCACGTAAGATCCCCCCACCAGGCGATTGGCAATCACAAATGGATGAGCCTTTACCTTTCGATAAGGGGGTGCTAAAGAATAAAGCCCTCGTCGAAGCTGGAAGAGTCGACCTGAATTAGTCCAGCGAGAAAGCTGCTTGCGGATATTCTTGGGCTCCACCTGGCCAGCCAGCAGCAAGCCGGTGTCGAAAACCGGTTCATCTTGGACGACCTCGACCAACCGCGAGAATTTCATTGCACTAAATTACCATAATTGGTAAATTAATGCAACATATTTGTGATTTGCGGCGAGGGATCTAGCGTCTTATATTCAATCGAATCCGTAACTTATGTCAATAAGACTCCGATTACACGGGTAATCAAACACAAAGTTATGCAAAGTAAAGGCGGCAACTGGTTTGCTGGTTGTCACACTATTGAAGCGATGCGAAGAAATGGTTGTTGATCAGGGATCGTGATGCGGATCGTTTTGGATCTATTTGTCAAGCCTGCTGATGGAGCACTTTCAAAGCGGGTCGGCTGCGGCGTCGAAGCCAGAACATTTGCGCCAGACCACCCAGGCTGAATGCCGTCCAACCCACATACAATCCGACAATGGTGCCCAAGCGCACGCCGACGGTCAGGACAACCAGGCTGACAACCAGAGAGATCGCAACCGCCTCGGTAATGCCCCGTGTTTTGCGCGTGTGCAGCAAGATCCCCTGGTACCAGCTCTGATACACGTTGAAGGCCGGAAGCAATAGGGCGAACCACACCGATCTGCGCGCCAGTTCGGCCAGATTTGGCGGTAGACCGGACACTGTCTCAAACCACCAGCTGGACAGCGGCGTTGCGGCTAATAGGATGAGCAGGGTTGTGGTTGCACCTGCCAAAAACGCTGCGAATCGCTGGAGCGAAGCCACTGCGCCGGGTTTATCAAGCAGTGCAACCACCACTTCGTTATAGGCCATCCCCATGCTTCGAAGCATGAAGATGAAACCGGAAACCACCGGCCAGACAGCCAGGGACACCAACGGCAGCGGCATACGACTCAGCGCTGCGCTCCCCAATGGTAGAACCAGAAGCGTCAATAAGGATGTCATGCCCAGCGGGATATAGAACGTCAGAAAAGCTCTCATCTGCAAAGGTGGCTCCACGATCGGAGCATTGGGAAGCTCATCCCTGACGACCGGACGGACCCTAATCCCTGAATAAACCGCTTCGCAGATCACTCCCAGGGAGACTGCTACACCCGCAACTGCGATCCCGGGAACGGTACCGATGAGCAATCCGGCGACCAAAATCAAACCATCGGCCAGCAAACGGATCGCCGTTCCGATACTGACCGCCCGCGGATGTCCGAAGCGGATCAATACACCCTGGTTGAATCGCCGGATGGCGATCGAGAAGGTCCAGGGGGTCATCAATTTCAAACCCAGGCGCGCGGCTTCCAGGATTTCCTGCGGTGCGCCGATCAGTTTAACCACAATCAGGTCGAACAGCGGTGTAAAGGCGATGAGGATATGTACCAGCGTGAGCACCGCACCGGCCCAGAGTGTGAATCTGCGCAGCCAGCGATAGGAAGCCATGTCCTTGCTCAGAGCGGTAGAGGCGGCCAGCAACATGATGATCGGGGCCTCGATAATGAGGGAAAGCGGGAACACCACACCACCCCAAGCAGCCAGGTTAATTTGAGGATTTGGCAAACGCGCTATCACCGCGCTGAGCGCCGGCAGTTCCATGGCCATCAGCAGCCAGCTGGCCGCCAACGGCCACCATGTTCTATGGATCGTGGTCAGCGGCAAACGCATGCGTGGTACTCGCAATCGTGCGGCCAATTCAGAACATCCTCTCGACTAAATCTGTTGTCCCGGTGTCTGGCGCCGTCATCCCATGCGGTCAAAATTGAAGGTTGCGAACACTTCCTTCCCGCCACGCCAGAGATGGTAAAAATCAGCCGTCAATCCGGGAAGAATCTATCCAATACAACCATGCATCACAGGCAATGCTTAACCAGTACGACCAACCACGTAAATTTCATTGCCCTACAGTGCCATACTCGGCAAATTAATGCAACACTATTGTGCTTTACGGCGAGCGATCTAGCGTCCAACATTCAAGCGAATCCGTAACTTATGTTACTAAGACTCCGATTACCTATGAAATTGGGCTAAAATTTCATCGAGATTCCGACTTCACAAAATATCGGATCCATTTCTTCAAGGATACGATAAAGTTAATCGGATACTATATTCTTTTTTTCTCGGGCATCCGATTGTGCTGTTAGGAAGAATCTGAAGGATCTCCCTCTTAAAATCATGGAATCGATTTTCTATCCACATCCCGATAAGTTTAATCCAACCACATCAATCACAGCTTCTCATGGTTATTAATCTCCGCGTTAGGCTAGACACAATAGTCCTATTTCAACTACATTAAAGCACTATTATTATCACTTAAAGTGACTATAATTGTTCTAATGGCTAATTCGATTAAAGGATCGAGTCAGAAAGAAATAGTCAATGCACTGAGGGCTTTAGGTGAAAACATGCTTTCCCAAGGAGAGCCTACGGCTGTGGTTGCTGTTGGAGGGACAGCGCTTATTCTCCAGAACATTGTCGAAAGAACTACCAGGGATGTAGATATTATCGCAATCGGTCGTCATTTAGGGGAAGGTGAGCCAACAGAAATAGAATCGCCAGATCCTTTTCCGGAAGCGCTTGTCTTGGCGATCTCAAAAGTCGCCAGAGATTTTGGCCTGCCGGATGATTGGATGAATTCAACAATAGGACTTCAATGGAAAACAGGCTTACCACCTGGATTCACCAAAAGAATCCATTGGCAGAAATTCGATGCTTTATGGTTTGGCGTTGCCGATCGCTATGACTTGATCTTCTTGAAACTATATGCTGCGGCCGATAGTGAGGGTCCATCCAGCGTACACTTCCAAGATCTATTGGCGCTTAGACCAACAGAAATTGAACTGAAAGAAGCGGCAGAATGGGTAAGATCACAAGATACATCACCTCAATTTGCCGAAATCCTCAAACAGGTGTTAGAGCATGCAATCAGAAATCTATACCACGATTAGGAATGAATTAACAAAAGCAGTCCTTGAGGCCGTATGGATTCAATGGCGATCCATTGGAACATTGATTGAATCCGAACGGGTTTCTAGATCC
>JAUWLJ010000076.1 GCA_030613705.1 Chloroflexota bacterium | reverse complement strand
TGATGTGGGATTGGGAGATCGTCAGCTACCTGAGAGCAGAAGGGGTGGAGACCATCGCTCCCAGCAGTTTGGAACAGACTCGGAAAATACTAAAGGCTTTGCAACTCACGCGCGAAACTCGAGGAGCGAAGTTCTTGGTGTTCCAAGATAACCCCGGAGAGGGATTCCAGTCGGAGATTTTCAAACGCTTCTACTGGTTTGAACCCGAATGCATCCAGCACATGCAGGATAAGTTCGGTGTCACCATCGTCAAGAAGAGCTTCGAGACCCTGGCGACCCAGGCTAAAGAGGGCTCAGACCAGGGTGCGGAGCAGGTATTCAAGGAGCACCAATTCGCAGTGGAAGGGCTAACTCCGAAAGCGGTCTCCAGCGCAGCCAAGATATATTTGGCAGTCAGGCGTGAACTGGAGACACTGGATGGCGTCGGCGCGGTGGGCATCAACTGTCTCAACGAGTCGCGCTGCTCCGATACCACCCCATGCCTGGCCTGGAACCTGCTTTACGAAGCGGATATCGTCTCCATGCTCACCAAGTATATCCTGCACAAAACCCTTGAGATGCCCATCATGATGACCGGTCACCACCAGGCAGATATCGAGATGATCGGCAGGGTTTTTAATTTTCAGGTTGCTGAGCTGTGAATTTTTGGATAGTGAACCATGCCTAAGAAACTAAACAACGCCATCACCGATATACCCGGCATTCATGTGGGGCACGCCCAGGATGAACAGGCTCTGACAGGCTGCACAGTCGTTCTTTGCGAAGGGGGTGCCATAGGCGGAGTCGACCAGCGTGGCGGTGCCCCAGGAACGCGCGAAACCGACGCCATGCACCCCATGCACCTGGTCAATGAAGTGCACGCGGTCGTCCTGGCCGGTGGTTCAGCCTTTGGGCTGGATGCCGCTAGCGGTGTGGTGCGCTATCTGGAAGAGCGCGGTGTAGGTTTTGACGTGCGGGTGGCGCGTGTGCCCATCGTCCCCGCAGCCATCCTGTTTGACCTGGGCATCGGAAGGAGGGATGTGCGTCCTGATGCAGAGATGGGCTATCAGGCTTGCTTGAACGCCTCCGCTGATCCCCCGGCGGAGGGCAATATTGGCGCAGGCACGGGTGCCACTGTCGGTAAAATCCTTGGTCTGGCTGGGGCGATGAAGTCTGGGATCGGCACAGCCAGCCTGGAGATCGGCAGTGGAGTTAAAGTGGGTGCTATTGCCGCGGTCAACGTATTTGGGGATGTGATCGATCCAGAAACTGGACAGATTATTGCCGGAGCGCGGGTAGTCCAAAAAGGACCGGTAAAAATTGGCAAGGGACCATATTTTGCTGATACCCTTAGCGTCATGGAGTCGCTGATCGGGCGGACTGTTTTAGGCTTCATCTCTCGCGAGAATACCGCCATAGGCATTGTGGCGACTAATGCTAAATTAAATAAGGAGCAGATCAACAAAGTAGCCCAGATGGCGCAGGACGGTCTGGCGCGCACGGTCTGCCCGGCTCATACCATGCTGGATGGGGATACGATTTTCGCCCTGGCGACTGGGGAGAAAAAAGCAGATGTCAACATCGTGGGCGCCTTTGCAGCAGAAGTTTTCGCTCAGGCTGTCTTACGCGCTGTGCGGACTGCCGCGCCAGCTGCTGGTCTGCCCTGCGCAGCGGAGGTGGGATCATGAACCAGGAGACCATCTTGATCGTCGAAGATAATCCAATACTGCGTCAAGGTCTGCAAGAGATGCTCGAGCTGGAGGGCTTTGCGATTTTTACTGCTTCAAACGGTCAGCAAGCTCTGGATGAAATGCGGGATCGCAGCCCTGATCTGATCCTTTCCGACATCGCCATGCCGGTCATGGATGGTCACGCGTTCTTTCGCGCCGTGCGTGAGCGCTCAGAATGGGTTTCCATCCCCTTCGTATTCCTGACCGCCCGCGGAGAGCATGAGGACGTGTTGGTTGGCAAGAATATGGGCGCCGAAGATTACATGGTCAAACCTGTCACCAGGGAGGATTTAATCACGGTGGTGAACTCCCGCCTGGAGCGTTCCCACCAGCTGCGTGTCGCCCAGCTTCAGCAAGCCTATGCGACCAGCCTGACGGTCCTGGCCAATGCAATCGAGGTGCGCGACCAATATACGCGCGGCCATGTTGAACGTGTCATGGCGTATGCCTTCGCCATCGCTGAAAATTTAAACGACCATGAGTTTGACCATGACCAGCTGCGTTTCGGTGCCATGCTGCACGATATCGGTAAAATACATATCCGCGAAACTACCTTATGTAAGAATGAACCCTTGACATTCGATGAGTGGTCTGAGATAAAACTGCACCCTTTAACTGGTGCAGAGATGATAAAGGATATCCCGTATCTATCACCTGCCATCCCGGTTGTCCGCTATCATCACGAGCGTTGGGACGGTACTGGTTATCCTCAAGGTCTCAGCGGTGAAGACATCCCCTTGGTTGCCAGGATCGTTACGATTGCGGATGGCTTTGATGCCATGACCACCGACCGGCCCTACAGCACTGCACGCTCACTCGATCAAGCCCGTCAAGAGATCCTCGATGGATCAGGTACTCGCTACGATCCATTAATCGTGGAAGCTTTTATAAAAGCCTGGGAATCAGGCAGATTTCGGGCTATTGCCTCACAACCACCCGAATCTCTCACATAATTCGCAGCTTCTTCCATTTAATAAATCGATTCTCGAAAGATACTGTAGTCCATGGAAATGACTCGCAGGCAGTCCCTGCGGGAAGTGTTTGAGCGCGTGTAAACATGGAACTTTTTGTGGCTGTGATTGGTTATTGTACAGAGTTGGAAGACTATCGGCAGCAGAACCTGCCTGGATCAATCATTGCCGCTGGCTATTGGAGCATTTTCAGCAGCTGCAGGCTTTGAAGTAGCGGGATTTGTCAGGGTGATCAATACCACCGAGCCCAAGATGAACATCACTGCCAGCACAACACGAGGGGTCAACGCTTCACCAGCCAACAAGCTGCCTAATAAGATTGCGACAAGCGGGTTGACATAGGCATATGTTGCGACCAGCATTGTCGGAGCAACGCGCAGCAACCAGACATAGGAGGCAAAACCCACCCAGGATCCGAACACAACCAGGTAGGCAAATCCGAGCAGAGACCTGGTTGAAAACGATGTTAACTCCATCTGGCTCCATTCCCCGGTGACTGTTCCCAATATGAATAACCCTAAGCTGCCCACCAGCATTTCCATGCCCGTTCCCAATAAAGGCGAATCCGGCAGTTTCGCCCCTCGGTTGTAGAGGGAACCCGCCGCCCATGATAGTGCCGCCAGTAATAAGACCATGGCACCAACCGGATCGACTTCTCCCTGGATGCCAATCAGCTGCGCAGGTCCGATCAAGATAATGATGCCCGCAAATCCAGCTAAGACTCCCACGATCACCCAACGGTCAGGTCGGCGGCCTCCTGGGCGCAATGAGTCAAGTAAGGCGATCCACAGCGGTACAGAGGCGATCAGCAAGGCGGCAATCCCCGAGGCGACGCGCTGTTCAGCCCACATCACACCCCCATTGCCTCCCACCAGCAGAAAGAGCCCGACGATAGCTGCTGAACGCCATTCCAGTCGCAGAGGTGCTTTATCCCCGCGCAGCCTGCGGAAGATATAAAGCACGCCACCCGCGATCAGGAATCGAAAACCAGCAGTCAGGAATGGGGGCATGGTCTCGACGGCAAAGCGGATCGCCAGGTAGGTCGAACCCCAAACGATGTAGATGGCGATTAAAGCAGACCAGATAGCGACGCTGGAGGTAGATCCTTTTTTCGAACTAGAACTCATCAGGCACTCACCAGTAAATTGGTTTCAGGCCGGTCCAGATCGACCTTTGCCATCTCCCAGCCCAGCAAGGCTTTCTTGCGGCTCGCACCCCAGCGATAATCCCCAATTTCTCCACTCTTGCGGATCACCCGGTGACAGGGGATCAGCACCGGGATCGGATTGCGGGAAATCGCATTGCCAACCGACCGTGAAGCACCCGGCATACCGATGTGTATCGCTACATCCTCATATGAGACCACTGAACCAGGTATTATTTGCAGTAACGCTTCCCAAACCTTGATTTGGAAGTTCGTCCCGCTCAAAAACAAGCGTAATGGGGTTGAGGATCGTGTCTCGAACAGTTCCATCATCTGTTCGATCACAACACGTGTTCCACCGTAATCCTCAGTGAATTCAGCGGCCGGCCAGTTATCCCTGAGGGTTGTAATAGCTGCATCCCGTTCGTGATCTTGAACAAACATTAAGTTGCAGATCCCGCGATCAGTTAATGCTACAAGACACTCCCCGAAAGGACTGGGGTGAATCCCGTAGCGGATCTCCACTCCCTCGCCCCGCTGTTTGTACTCCCCAGGTGTCACCGCCTCACAAGTCACGAACAGATCGTGCAGCCGGCTTGGTCCCGAGAGACCGGTGGCATGGCTCACGTTCAATAAATCCCTTGATTGAGTCAGCAAATGCTTGGCTTGTTCTTTGGTCAGGTACTGCATAAATCTTTTTGGGCTGATTCCTGCCCAGCGAGAGAATAAGCGCTGGAAATGATACTCACTCAGGTTTACCCTCTGCGCCATTTCACTTAAAGTCGGTTGTTCATGGTGATGTGATTGGAGGAAACGGATCGCCTGCTCAATTCGTTCGTAATCCTGGGATAATTGCTGATAATTTATGGTTGCCATTATTTCCATCTCATAACTTGATTTGGGACAGATCGATTAGACCAGATATCAGGAATTATAGAGGATTACACCCCCTACAACCACCCGATTCTTGCTCTTGCATCCGGACATGATACCAGATTTAGTTGTTGGATAAATTTCTGTGATTCTTTCTCGGTTGCTGAAGGGGAAACCACCAAGACTTAAGGTTGATAATCTCAGAATTAGGCCCTGCAGCATGAACCTGGTGGCATTTGATGGGTGGAAGATCATTAATACCCGCTTCTAACGTTGCATCCCTGTCAGCCCCATGTTAAAATACATCCTAGCAGATGCTAACTCGGATTCCCCGAAGGAAGAACAAAATAATTTGATCGTGTGTTGGCGAGTTTGATTTTGTGGTATAAAGCGGGAACAATCGTGTTGGAGGGCTTTCAATGACGGAAATGGTAGAAGTAGTAATTGATAGCATCCGTGTCAGTCTGATGTCGCAGCAGCGGATCGTGATTTTACGCGAGGTTGACGACGAACGATATCTGCCGATCTGGATTGGGACTCCTGAAGCCGATTCAATAACCATCGCTTTGCAGGAAGTTGAGGTTTCCCGACCGCTGACCCACGATTTGGTAAAAAATATCTTCACCTCACTGAATGCCCAGGTCTTGCGAGTCGAAGTCGTCGCCTTACGGGATGACACTTTCTATGGCAATATCGTGGCCGAGTTGGATGGTCGTACAGTGAACATCGACTCGCGCCCCTCTGATGCATTAGCATTGGCAGTTCGCACACATGTGCCGATTATGGTCACTCGGTCAGTAATGGACACGGCTGGTATTATTCCTGAGGAGGACATGCAGGAGGAGGGTGAAGAGATATTCGACGCCCCCGAGGCTGGTTCTGAGCGCTTGTCCGTATTTGAAGATTTCCTCGAAAATCTCGAAACTGATCCTGACGATGAAGAGAATGGCGGTGGGGAGGATGCCGATTAAGTGCCTGGGAAGTATCGAACCAACCGGGGTAAGCGGCCACTAAACCGATGACCCCGGTTTTTTATCCGTCATTCACTTATATATGGATGTTAGCCAGATTTTACTGAACTGATTATTCGATTAGATAACTATGACTGATTTCTCTGCAGCTGAAGTAAATACCTCCCCTGGACCTCAGGTTGTCCCCCACAGCCGTGAGGCCGAGGAAGCCGTGATCGGTGCAATTCTGATCAATCCGGAAGCATATTACGATGTTGCCCAGTTTCTGGTGGGCGATGATTTCTACATCCACCGGCATCGTTGGGTTTGGGATGCATTTACCCGCTTGCAGGAACAACGTACTCCAATCGATTTCTTAACCGTAACTGAAGAGCTGGACCAGATGGGCCAGCTGGGTGAAGTCGGGGGCCCAGCATACCTGACCGTTTTGGTCAATAATGTGCCAACCTCACTGCATGCCGAGGCATATGGTCATGTTGTTGAAGAGACAGCTGTCCGCCGCCGCATGCTGGATGCCGCCAACCAGATCGCAAAAATGGCCTATAAAGAAGACACCGGCATCGATGAGGTGATGAATGAGGCTGAAAAAGCGATTTTCGGGGTCAGCGAAAGACGTTTGACGCGTGACCTGCAGCCCATCCAGCAGGTATTGAGTGATTATTACGATCGCATCGATTACCTCATGCGGCGGGGAGAGGACACCTTCGGTGTGCCAACCAGTTTTATCGATCTGGACCGCCTGTTGGGAGGTATGCAGCCCTCGGATTTCTTGCTGATCGCCGGTCGCCCCGGGATGGGTAAAACCGCCTTTATGCTTTCAGCTGCTAAAAACGCGGCCCAGATCCACAAGAAACATGTTGCAATATTCTCGCTGGAAATGGCGAACGAACAACTGGTCCAGCGCCTGATCGCCCAGGAAACTGGCATCGATATCCACCATCTGCGCACAGGGAAGCTGACCGAAGACGAGTGGCCTCTTTTCGCTCATGCTATCGAGGTCTTGGGTGATACACGCATCTTCCTCGATGATACCCCTGGCTTGACACCGCTGCAGCTGCGCACCAAGTGCCGTCGACTGCACCTGGAATTCCGCTTGGACCTGATTCTTGTCGATTACCTGCAGCTGATGAGCGGCGGCATGCGGATTGAAAACCGGGTCCAGGAGGTCTCCTATATCTCGCGCCATATGAAGATCCTTGCCAGAGAGCTGAATGTTCCTGTGCTGGCGGCTGCCCAACTCTCACGTGCCATTGAGCAGCGCGCGGACAAAGAGCCGCAGCTTTCCGACCTGCGAGAGAGTGGCAGTTTGGAGCAGGACGCGGATGTAGTCATGTTCATCCACCGCCAGGATATGTACGATAAAGACACCACCCGCCCGAATGTAGCCGAGATCAAGGTCTCAAAACACCGCAACGGTCCAACAGGTTCTATCGAACTGATCTTCAGAAAAAGACTGGCGAAATTCGAGAACGCGGCCACCCGGGATCTCGATCTCTCAAAGCTTGCCTGACCTGGATTACTGATGAAGTCGTTTGCTGGATTTCCCGAAGGAAAAGTGCAGTTTACAAGCATCCCGGATCTTTTTTTCCGCAGCCTGCTGCCTCTTATCGACCATCTGGGTGAATTGAAGACCACACTGTACGCTTTTTGGTTTCTGGATCATATGGAAGGTGCCTTCCGCTACATGAGGCGCCAAGATTTTCTTGAAGATCAGGATTTTATGGCAAGTCTGGCTGAAGACCCACAGCAGGCTAGAACGAACCTGGAAGAAGCCCTGGCACGCTGCCTCCAGCGAAACACCTTCATAAAAGCTGCTTTAGAATTGGAAACTGGCGCAGAAGATTTCTATTTTCTCAATACGCCTAAAGGTAGAGCAGCAGTTCAGGCGATTGAACGAGGTGAATGGCGCCATTCGGGTGATCCAGCTTCTCCTTTGGAGCTGCTCACTGAGGCAGCGAAAATCTATAATCTATATGAAGAGAACATTGGACCACTGACACCCATGATCGCCGAGACATTGCAAGATGCCGAGGAGACATACCCGTATAAATGGATCGAGGATGCGGTCCGCATCGCGGTGGAGAACAATGTTCGCCGCTGGAGCTACGTGGATGCCATTCTTAAACGTTGGCAGGAAGGAGGACGGGATGAGCGAAAGGATCGACGAGACACTGAAAAGGATCGCCGCCGCTACGTCGAAGGAGAATTCTCCGACTTCATCGAACACTGAAGATAGTACACCATCCGAGCAGGCCGATATGCTGGGTGATCCCGAGTGCCCACACTGCGGGGGTTTGGGTTATTTGCGCGCTGACGTTCCAGTCGGGCATCAAGATTTCGGAAAAATCCTGACCTGCACCTGCCGACAGGCTCAGGTGAGCCAACAGGTCCACCGGCGTTTGTATTCGCTCAGCAATCTGGACGAGCTGCGCCATTTGACTTTCGAAAATTTTGAAGTGCGTGGACGTATTGGTCAGAGTAATTATCAAGCTGATTCGATCGAATTGGCTAACAATCAGGCACACCAATTTGCCCAATCGATGCAGGGTTGGCTCTTGCTGGAAGGCCCTTACGGAAGTGGCAAGACCCACCTGGCAGCTGCCATAGCCAATTTTGTCGTCGGGCTTGGTGTGCCCACACTTTTTCTCACTGTCCCCGATCTCCTCGATGCGCTGCGTTTCTCCTACGACGATCCTGAAACTTCTTTTGAGCAGCGATTTGAAGAAAT
>JAUWLJ010000288.1 GCA_030613705.1 Chloroflexota bacterium | reverse complement strand
CTGGTGTTGCTCTCTCTCGGTATTTTGGGTCTCTGGCAGGCAGCACAATCTCCAATTGGCCTGGAATTCTTGCTTTACCTGGTCCCAGTCCTATTAGCGTTTATTTTAATACCTTTGATTGGTTATCGCGCCTACGCCTTGTGGCGGGCATCATATTTCTTGGAGCGTGATGGCATTTACTTGCGCTGGGGTTTGCGAGAAGAGGTCATCCCGATGGATGTTGTCAAATGGGTGCGCTCTTCACAAGAACTGGAATCTGGTCTGCCAAGACCTTGGTTTAGCTGGCCAGGGGCAGTCCTCGGCCTGCGACAACTGCCTGATGGAACTCGAGTTGAATATCTTGCTGCCCAGTCAAACAATTTGATTCTCATCTCTACTACGGATCGGATTTACGCAATCTCACCAGCGAATCCGGAAGAATTTATGCTCGCTTATTATCGTTTCGCCGAGTTAGGATCGCTCACTCCACTAACCCCACATTCGGTCTATCCTGCAAACGTGTTCCGGCGTGTATGGGCGTCACCCCTCGCCAGGTCCTTGCTATTGGGAGGTTTGCTTACTACTCTTTTCTTACTTGTCTTAGTTAGTCTTTATGTCCCTTCCAGCCCAGCGATTTCCCTTGGTTTTTATCCAGATGGTTCCCCAGCTGAAGAACTCCCATCGGTATACCTTTTGTTATTACCAATATTAAACAGTATCTTCTACTTCACAAATGCGCTGTTCGGGTTGTATTTATTCCGCGCGGAAGAAAGGCGCACTCTGGCATATCTGCTTTGGGGCAGTGGTTTATTCACCGCAATTCTTTTTATTATTGCGGTGGTTTTCATTATTCGATCTGGGTGATTTTTCCCTCGTTTTCCGAAAAATATCCACTTTTTTACTATAATGATCCACAGAAATGCGATACTTATCCACAAAGATCTTCAGGTTTGGCCGTTTGGCCAGGTAGTATGCAGATTCTGATCGGGTTCGCGCTCGGTATCCTGGTCGGATATGCAGCTTACCGGCTGGGTGCATTAGACACCAGCGGGGCAGTGTCGGCTGCGTTTATTGGCGGGTTGGTCTTCGGTTTCGGTGGTATACCTTCGGCAACACTGCTCTTGATTTTCTTTGTTTCCTCAAGCCTGCTCTCTCGGGTATATTCTCACAGAAAGAAATCTTTAAATGAGAAATTCGCCAAAGGTTCCCGCCGGGATTATGGACAGGTACTCGCCAACGGTGGTTTAGCCGCCGTTTTGGTGCTGGTGTATTGGTTTACGCCGGATAAGGTTGAGTTGTGGATCGCTTACGCGGGCTGCATGGCTGCTGTCAACGCGGACACCTGGGCGACAGAGTTGGGTGTACTTAGCCCTACCTCGCCTCGCTTGATCACGAATGGAAGCGTGGTGACAAAAGGGACTTCCGGTGGGGTAACCCTGGTTGGTTATCTGGCGTCCTTGGTTGGAGCAGGGATAATAGGGATTGCGGCAGCTATGTTTACGGCTGCATTGCCAGTGGGTACCGTCATTTTGATTGTCATACTGGCCGGGCTAGCTGGCGCAACGGTTGATTCTTTGCTGGGGGCGACTGTCCAGGGAATCTACTATTGCCCAAGTTGTGATAAAGAAACTGAGAGTCACCCCGAGCATCACTGTGGAGCCGAAACCATGCAGCTGCGCGGCTGGCGCTGGTTGAATAACGACCTGGTCAATCTGGTTTGCTCGCTGGTGGGGGCAGGAACGGCGCTTGGCGGGTGGTTGCTATTCAGCTAAGACAAACTCAAGCTCTGGCAATCTTTCGATCACCGCACAATCCGCTTCCGGGAATAGATCGTCCGGGTCGATCAATACAGCATGCATTCCAGCACTGTGGGCGCCGATCACATCCGCAAAATAGTTGTCTCCGACATAGACTGCATGCCCAGGTTTGACTTCCATTTCCTTGAGCGCATATTGAAATATCATTGGATCGGGTTTCCAGGCATTGATAGTCCCCGCGGCCAGGGAATATTCAAAATAAGAATTTATGCCAAGCTTTTCCAGCTGCTCGTCAAACGGATTTCTTCGGTTGGAGATGACCGCCAACCTGAAACCACTTTGCTTAAGTTTTTGCAGCAGGTCGGGGATATCATCCGCCAAAAAATCCTCAGGAGTGTACCTGTCGCGCATGCACCGGGTAAGATCAGGTGCCAATTGGGTGGCTTCATCTGATTGGCATCCGGAAGCTAAAAGATAACGGCGTGAGTGATTGACCCAGAATAAATCCTCGTCCTTGTCAAATGCTTCCCGGTCATTGATTAATTCAGGTGACTGAGCCCAGTAATAATGAAGCCAGCGGTGAGCTTGCCGGGAATTTGCAACCTCGCTCGGAAGGCCAAGCTGCAGGATAAAGCTGGTTAGTGCCTCGATGAAAGAGGGTCGGTTGTGGCGCAGAGTGCCATCAAGATCGAAGTAGATTGTGTCGATATTATTCCTGGGAATCAAATCAGCCGCCAATTTCGCTCATCACGCGGTTGAGAGGAATAATTCCTTGCTCCAATCCATGCCCCCAAGGTTTGTGCCAAATGCCATCCAGGATCATTTGGCGCAGCTCTTCCAAGCTGGCTCCTTTTCGTAGTGGAGCCAGCAAGTCGACTTCTTTTTCGCGCAACAGGCACAAACGCAAGCGCCCATCTGCAGTCAAGCGGGCGCGGTTGCAGGTTGCACAGAAAGGTTTGGTCACCGAAGAGATAAAACCAATATCACCGATAGCACCAGGTAAGCGGAATAGTCTTGCCTCACCATCCAATTTTCCATTCCCAACAGTTTCCAGCGGACCGAAGGCGTTCTCAATGCGCTGGTACATCTCTTCCCAATTGACGATCTGGTTGACCTGCAGGTCCGTTGCCCCAGCGAAAGGCATCATCTCGATGAAGCGCACTTGCCAGGGATGTTCCAGGGTTAATCGGGCGATCTCGAGCACATCTCTCTCATTATAGCCGCGCACCACAACCGCGTTGATCTTGATCGGCGCGAGACCGGCATCTTCGGCAGCTTGCACTCCATCCCAAACATCTTCCAGTTTCCCCCAGCGAGTCAGGCGGCGGAACTTCTCCGGATCAAGAGTGTCCAGGCTGATATTGACCCGGTCCAGACCAGCCCTGGCCAGGGGGCCCGCCAGACGTGAAAGCATAATCCCGTTGGTTGTCATCGATAGCGATCGCACTCCTGGTGTAGCGGATATTTGCTGCACCAGGTCTACGATATTGGCACGTACCGTTGGTTCACCCCCCGTGAGGCGTATCTTGTGAAAACCAAGGGTGGCAAACAGGTGTGTGAATAACAATATCTCATCATCTTGCATCAATTCCGCATTGGGTCGGAAAGTCATGTCTTCCGGCATGCAGTATACACAGCGTAGATTGCAGTGATCGGTGAGACTGATCCTGAGATAGGAGATTGAACGTCCGAATTTGTCGAGTGCCATGAGTAATATTTGATCGAACCACCGAGAATATTTATGACAAAACTTGTCAAAATTATACCCGGGATCAGGTGAAAATAGGATTAATAAGATCGGGAGATCTCGTCCTGCTCAAAGTTTCAGCAATTTCCTGATATGGGAAGTGTGATCTCT
>JAUWLJ010000251.1 GCA_030613705.1 Chloroflexota bacterium | reverse complement strand
TCCGGTCGCGGCGCATGGCGGTCATGTCACCCGCTTTATGGGCGATGGCTTCAAAGCGGTCTTTGGCGATCCCCTCGCCCGGGAGGACGATCCTGAACAGGCCATCCGCGCTGGATTGGAAATCCTCGAAGTCGCCGGGTCCTTGGCCCAGGAGCTTCAATCAGATTGGGAGATTGAGGGTTTCAGTGTCCGCATTGGCATCAACACGGGACTGGTTGCCTTAGGTGGTTTTACCGAAGCAGAGGATACTGTCATGGGTCGACCAGTCAACCTGGGGGCGCGCATCGAGAGCGCGGCGCCGCCCGGCGGCCTGCTGATCTCTCAGGACACCTATCGGCATGTACGGGGTGTGTTCGATGTCGAACCCCAGGAGCCGGTCACTGCTAAGGGTTTTCCGGAACCTGTGCCGGTCTATCTTGTACTGCGATCCAGACCGCGCGCTTTCCGCGTTCCGCTGCTGGTTGTGGAAGGGGTTGAAACGCGCATGGTGGGGCGCGAAACCGAGCTTAAATTCCTTCAAGATGCCTTGTTGACCGCCGTGGAGGAGGGGGAGGGGCAGGTAATCACGATTACTGGCGAAGCTGGGGTGGGCAAATCTCGCTTATTATACGAGTTCCAGAACTGGATCGAGTTGTTACCGCCGCCACCCGTGCGATTATTTGTGGGCAGAGGCCGCCAGGAATCCCAGGGTCAGCCCTATAGCTTGCTGCGCGACCTGTTTGCATTCCGCTTCCAGATCCTGGACGATGATTCAGCTCAAGATACACGCCGTAAGATGGAAGATGGCTTTGGCGAGGTGTTTGGGGAGGGGGAAGACGGGCTGATGCGCGCTCACATCCTTGGGCAGCTGTTGGGCTTCGACTTTCGTGCCAGCCCGCACCTGAAAGGCGTGCTCAACGACCCGGAACAGCTGCGCAACCGCGGGCTGATGTATATGAAGGAGTATTTCCAAGCATTTTCACAGGAAAGCCCAATCGTGATCTTCTTGGAGGACATTCATTGGGGAGATGACAGCTCGCTGGATGCGGTCAACATACTCGGTGAAGACACTCCCCAGCAGCGCCTACTGATCGTGTGTGCTGGGCGACCCACCCTCTTCGAGCATCGCCCATATTGGGGCGAGGGACAGACCTACCACACTCACCTGGAACTGCGCCCATTATCCAAGCGGGAGAGCCGCCAGCTGGTGGTTGAGATTCTCAAACTTGCCGAGGAAGTTCCTTACGAATTGCGCGAGTTGGTTGTCAGCGGCGCGGAAGGCAACCCTTTCTACCTGGAAGAGTTAATCAAGATGCTCATTGAGGATGGTGTGATAATTGTTGGTGAGGAAACCTGGCAGGTTGAGACTGGTCGCCTGGCGCAGGTGGATGTGCCTTCCACGCTGGCCGGTGTGCTGCAAGCCCGTCTCGACAGTCTGCCCCAGCATGAGCGTACGGTGCTCCAACAAGCCTCGGTGGTAGGACGCTTGTCCTGGGATCGCCTGGTGGAGCACATCCAGGCTGAAGGTGGCAATGGTAAGGATTCCCAATTGGTACCCATAGCTTTGGCATCCCTGCGCGGCCGGGAGTTGATCTACCGGCGGGAGGAATCGGCCTTTACAGGTGCGGTGGAATTCCTCTTCAAGCATGATGTACTGCGCGATGTGACCTACGAGAGCGTGATCAAGCGCTTGCGAAAAACTTATCACGAGCTGGTAGCCGATTGGCTTATTGCCAACAGCGGCGATCGAATCGGTGAGTATCAAGGACTGATCGCCGAGCACCTGCTGCTGGCTGGAAGAGAGGGACAGGCCTGTAAATATTACATGCAAGCTGGGGAATCTGCCCTGGCTTCATTCGCCAACGCCGAGGCGGAAAAACACTACCGCCAGGCATTAAAGTTGACTACTACCGTTTCCTTACGGGCTGATATCTTATCTGGATTGGGTGAGGCATTACGCCTTCAAGTTCGTTCTGAGGAAGCAATTCAGGTTCTACGGAATGCAATTGATCTCTATAAGGAAATTGGGGATAGTGACCAAATGGGAGATGTTTATGCACGTTTATCCCGGTTGTTTGTTCATATCGATGATCAAAAAGCCTGGAACGTTTGCCTGGAGGGTTTGAAGCTGCTGGCAGGTGCACCAGACAGCTCAGGCTATGCCCGGCTATTGGCGGAAGCGGGTCGCGCGGCGTTTTTTCAAAACGTGAGCGACCAAATAATGCCCCTATGCCAGAGGTCGATTGAGATGTCAGATCGGCTGGGTGAAGTAAAAGTAAGCGCAGATGCGAGAATAACCCTGGCATTTCAGGAGGAGGATGTTACAAAATCCATATCTATCCTGGAAGAGGTTGTTGACCTGTCAGAGGCAAATAGTCTACTGGAATCCGCCGCCCGGGCACATCATAATCTAGGTTATTTTATAACCCATTTCCTTATTGATCTAGGTTTAGCGCGGCGACACTCTCTACGCGCGGTTGAGATCTGGCAAAAAATTGGCGATCTTGAAGCCTCTATCATCTCATACACGAACGCCGTCGAATTTACGATTAATTTGGGTGAATTGAATCTGGCTGAGCAGATGTTCAGCAGGACTTATTCGGGATCGATCATACCTGGATCTCTAAAGGAAGATTATATTCAAGCCAATCGCGCCCAGCTTTTACTTGCCAAGGGTAAATGGAGCACTGCATTGGAGATATCCAGGGTTCTCCGACAAAAGTTACAGCCTCAAAGTAGTTTCCAAAGAATTACCAATAGAAACATTGATATCGTATCAGCGTTACTTGAACTTAACCGCTTTGGATTGATTGATGATCTGTCAGAGGCAGAACCTGCATTGAAGGAAAACCTTGAAATAGGCGATCGTCTATTGGAATCAAATTTTCTCCTTACAAGAGTGCTTGTGCGTCAGTGCCGCATTTCAGATGCGCATGAGCAGTTTGTTTACTTCCTTGCTGATCCTTCTGTAACCAAGAGGGAGAGTAATCGATACAAAGTTTTTCGTGCAATCATTGAATCTGAACTTGCGCTTGCTGAAGAACGCTGGGCGGAGGCAGTAATTGCAACCAATTCGTCGATCGACATATACAAGAAATGCGGTCATAAACTTGGGTGGGCCCGCCAGCTGATCGACCTGGGCGATGCGCTCGCCGGGCGTAACGAACCAGGCGATCTGGATCGAGCGCGGGAGACCTACCAGCAATCACTGGATATGTTCACCGAGATGGGCGCGCCAGGTTATATCAAGGTGCTTGAAGGGCGCTTGAAAGATTTCTAAAAATTTTTCGCTGGATTAAGTAAGCTTTATCCCCGCTCTTTGGGAAACTGGCAAGAAGAAGATCTGATTATTCGATCCTACATCTTCTCAATGTTGATCTTCCTCACAATTTCTTTGCGACAATAGCGAAAATCCATGGCAGGTACAATTGACTGTGCTGCCAGGTGCCTGGGCTGGCATCGGATGCTTCTTGAAAGTGGTACGGCGCTTCTTGCACCGATTGGATCGAGAACCCCTCTCCGAGCAGTCCATTGAATATATCGCCAAGATAATGACGAAATTGAATTGATCCTTCTTCCCCATACTCAACCTGGCGCAATGCGTATGGTAAAGATATCCGGTACCCCTCCCCATCCCATGATTCCATTTCGATAAATTCCACGGCTGGATTGGTGTGAGCAACCCTGTAGCGCCCACCAGTCCGCAATACTCTGGCAACCTCGGCATACACCTCCCGCACAGCTGGGATATATGACATAGAGGGCGCCTGGTAGACGAGGTCGAAGGAATCATCAGCTAGGCAGGATATGTCGCGCATGTCGGCCTGGATGGTGGTGACCTGATAACCGTAATGATCCGCGGCGTCCCGATCTCCATTAAGCTGCCCGGCGGACAGGTCGACGACTGTCACCCGGGCGCCGAGAAGACTGAACACAGCTGACTGCTGCCCACCCCCGGAGGCCAGGCAAAGGACATCTTTGCCATCCACATTGGAGAGGATATCTGCCGGGAACATCGGGCCCAGCTGCTCATTCGGGGTGCCCTGCGGGTTATGGATATACTGCTGGATTTCATTTTTTTCTAAATCGAGCCAAGGGCGCGTGAACCCACATCCCTCCTTGACCATCTTCTCCCACCAGTCTTTATTCCTGGAAGTA
>JAUWLJ010000276.1 GCA_030613705.1 Chloroflexota bacterium | reverse complement strand
GGAGACGATCTTGGAAAATGTGGAAATGGCTCGCCAGAATTCCACACCCATTTGCCAGGATACCGGCACCCCGATCTTCTATGTGCACTATCCGCAGGGTTGGAGCACGCGCCGTTTACGGGAACAGATCGAGAAGGCAATCGCCGAGGCAACCCGGCGGGCATACTTACGTCCCAACGCGGTCGACTCCTTGAGCGGGATCAACAGTGGTGACAACCTGGGCGATGAGCATTTCCCCACCATCCACTTCGAAGAAGTTGAAGGCGACTCATTACAAATCGACCTGATGCTTAAAGGTGGTGGATGCGAGAATGTAGGAGCCCAATACTCGCTGCCAAACAGTGATTTGGGAGCTGGCAGAGATCTGGCTGGCGTGCGCAAAGTCACCCTGGACGCAGTCCAAAAAGCCCAGGGCAAAGGCTGTGCCCCCGGAATTTTGGGTGTGGCGATCGGTGGCGATCGCGGCTCATCCTTCGTTGCCTCCAAAGAAGTGCTCCTGCGCCAGCTGGATGATTCAAATCCTAACCCTGAATTGGAGGCCCTGGAAAAGCGTCTGACCGACGAATCCAACCAATTGGGTATCGGGCCGATGGGATTTGGTGGTAATACAACCGTGCTGGGCACTAAAATCACTGCCAAGCACCGCTTGCCTGCCAGTTATTTCGTCTCTGTATCCTATATGTGCTGGGCATTCCGTCGCCGGCAGATGGTAGTTCACGAAAATCAGATCACCTATAAGTGAGATGGAGGACACAATGCACCAGGTATCTATTCCCATCAGTGACGAGACCATCCGCAGTCTCAAAGTCGGCGATCCGGTGCTGCTTTCCGGGGTGATGGTGACCGGCAGGGACGCAGCCCATAAATGGATGGTGGAATCTTTTATCAGGGGTACTCAGCCACCTACAGACGAAGACAGGCTTGTCTACGAGGAAATAAAACCCTTGCTAGATCGGGGTGTGATCTACCATTGCGGTCCAATCGTCGCCGGACTTGAAAGTAAAGAATATAAGTTTGTCGCTGCCGGTCCCACAACCAGCACTCGTGAAGAACCTTACCAGGGTGATGTCATGCGTCACTTCAATCTGAAAGGTGTGATCGGAAAAGGCGGAATGGGGGTAAACACTTTAGCAGCTTGTCAAGAGGTCCCGGGTGTCTACTTCCACGCGGTTGGCGGGGCCGCCTCCTTGATCGCCCAATCGGTTGAAGAGGTGCTCGGAGTTTATAAATATGAATTCGGTGTACCAGAAGCGATGTGGGTCATCCGGGTTAAAAATTTCCCCGCCGTGGTGACCATGGACGCCCATGGGAACAGCCTGCACGCTGAAATCGAAGGGAAGTCGCGAGCTGCTCTGGAAAGATTACTGGCAGAAGCCGGATAGACAGCCCTGTTCCTTATGATCGAAGGTAATTACCCAACAAGAAACACTTAATACCCGTTTTCCTATATGACGGATAAACAACCCCTGCTGACACCCCTCCTGCGCTGGTTCATGTTCGCCATGGTGCTGGCCAACATCGCGGGGTCGATGTATACCATTCTGCTGCCTATTTATCTCACTAAACTTGGTGCCAGCGTGGTCCAGGTTGGTCTGGTCTTCACTCTTTCTTCGATTGTGATTCTGATCCTGCAAATATTTGGTGGCTGGATATCCGATTCGATTGGACGTTTGCGCGCCATTGCCATTGGCAGTGTTGGCGGTGTTATTGGGTTCATTTTTATGCTGCTGGCAAATTCCTGGGAAACCATGCTGCTCGCCATTGCGGTCAGTCAAATCCCCTATGCCCTGGTCGGACCCAGCTTTGGGGCATTTATCGCCGAGAATTCTACCCAGGATAACCGCGGTCGCGTGTATGGTATCACCGACACCATCTACCAGATCACCGGTGTCATTGGACCTCCATTGGGTGGCTTTATCGCCGGGATGTACGGGTTCAAGCCTATGCTTTTCGTGGCAGCAATTTTCTATACCCTCGCGGCAGGATTGCGCATCTGGATGGCAACCAGCATGCGCTCTCCCGAAGAACCGTCACCGCAGAAGCTAACTACGAAGTCCTTTAAAAGCAGTCTTACTTTGATGGTCGGCATGGTCCTCAGCGGAGGTGTGGTCACCTGGATTTTCATCACTGACGGTGTGCGAGACATTGCCTTCAGGCTCTCCAGCGAGCTGCAGCCGCTTTACCTGGAACAGATCGCCGGTATTCCTATCGTGCAAATCGGCCTGCTGGGAGCGATCTTTTCCATCGGCATGATGTTCACCCCCATTCTCTCGGGACGGATATCAGACAAATATGGTGAACGGGTGCCGATCTCCTTAGGTTTCTTGATGATCTTTTTCGCTTATTTGATATTTATTCAAGTCAGCGACTTTATCGGCTTCGCGATTACATGGGCAATTTTCGGGATCAGCGTGGGTTTGTTGAGTCCTGCTTACCAATCGTTGGTTTCCAAGGTCGTTCCCCAGAAAAACCTGGGTATTTTCATCGGTATGTTCCGCAGCAGCCTTGGACTTATCTCTCTCCCCGCTCCGCTTATCGGGGCCCAATTATGGACTCGCTTCACCCCCAAGGTTCCATTCATCATCACTGCAATCCTGGCACTGATCAGCGTGATTCCCACCTGGTTTAAATTCAAGATCCCGGAAGACGAGGGATAGCTCTTGAAAAGGTCTCTGAAACAGCGCTGGCATCTCCCGCTGATAACCCCGCCGAGGATTGGATCCTCAGAAGTAAAGAAGCAATACCTTGAAATTTCCTATCCCCGCCGCAAGCAGACGGGGCATTACGGAAATTTCCCCTTTGGGTTGGGTTTTGCCACATGCTTGTAACCCACGCAGCAAGCTGCGGGGTATTCTGCTCCGCAGAATAAAATATCTGGGCAGCCAATGCTAGCAGCTGCCTGATTTAATTTAGAGTTTGATTACCGGGATCGGCTATTCTGGATGCGCAGGCAGTTCGATAATAAATGTCGCCCCTTCACCGGGCTGACTTTCGACCCGCATCTGCCCGCCCTGGCTCTCCACCAACGATTTGGCGATGGCGAGACCTAAACCCGAGCCCCCCTGCTCTCTTTGGCGGGATTTATCACCCCGGTAAAAACGCTCAAACAAATGGCTCAAAATATCAGGAGGAATACCTGGTCCGGTATCCTTGACTTCAATTGCCACACCCTCCTGGATCTGCCTGGCGGACAAGCTGATCGTACCACCTGCAGGTGTATAGCGCAGGGCATTATCCAACAAGTTGACCAGGACCTGCGTCATCCGGTCTGGATCTACTTCCACAGCTGGCAGTTCAACAGCAGATTCAATCTGCAGCGCGATATCTTTCGCCTTCGCTTCCGATTTGCGAGCTGCGGCAGCACGTTCGAGCAAATCTCCCGGAGATGTTCTGTGGCGGTTGAGGTGCAGCTCCCCCGCATCGGATAAGGATAGCGTGCGCAGGTCCTCCACCAAGCGGTTGAGCCGTTTGGTTTCGTCATAGATGATCTCAAAAGTCTCCGGATCGGGCGGCAGCGCTCCATCGCTGAGCGCCTCTGTGTGCCCGAGCACAACGGTGAGCGGCGTGCGCAGTTCATGGGCGATGTCAGCGGTCATTTGACGGCGTAAATCACGGGATTGGGCTAAATCGGAGCTCATCTGGTTGAACGAAGCCGACAATTCCCCCAATTCATCATTGGAACGAATGGGCACTTGCTGCTCAAGTTCACCTATGTCGACCTTTTTGGTTGCTACAGTTAATTCTCGCAAGGTG
>JAUWLJ010000189.1 GCA_030613705.1 Chloroflexota bacterium | reverse complement strand
AACTTCTGCGAAGTGGATGGTGGGGAAATGCTCGTCGCCCAGGTTGTCACCACTGTTGATCCCGCTCAAGGAGTCGACCGCGTTGGGGCGTAAGTATGCCCGCCGGGTTGCCTCGGCGATTGCCTTCTCGATCTGTTCCCTTAAACGGCGCGTGCTCCAACCCTGCGGATAGTGCACATAGAAGATCGGTGTGCCGGTATCCTGGCAAATGGGTGTGGAATTCTGGCGAGCCATTTCCACATTTTCCAAAATCGTCTCCAATGCCCCCCGCGCTGCAGAGCCAGGATCTTCTTGCTCAACCGCTTTTCGCAAGCCTGCCTCAACGTCTGGCGGTAGATCGGTAGACGTCTGGTGGATCAATTCGAGGATGGGTTCGGAAAGGTCTAGCATGGTTCCCTCCATAAGAGAATTCGTCTTGCCGGTCGTTTTCGAGGTTCATGATAGCTGCCTCGAAAACCTATTGTACACCTCAATAAGAGTGTATAACGTTAAGCCATAGCGGACAAGATCGTTTTCACACCAACATTTAATCGACGCTCCCGGGTAAGAAAATAAATACATATGGTTGGGTGAATTTATAAACGTGACCCAATGAACTACCATGGGATGGGTGTCCAGGTTCACGCTTGGGCTGCTCAGTAGTATAGTGTGACGGGTATAATACCCTCGACGATGGAAGAAAAAACTTTACAAACTCTTGAATACCCCAAGATCTTGGGGCATATTGCTGCCTATGCTTCTTTCTCTCCGACGGCTGAAAAGGCAGCCGCGTTGCGACCCACCGCAGATCTAAGTGAGGCCCAGCGCTTTCAGGCTGAAACCCGTGAGGCGGTGCAGCTGCTGATCACGCACCCGGACCTGACGATTGGTGGAGCTCGCGATGTGCGCGAGCAGGTCGATTTGGCCAGCCATGCAGGTGTGCTGACACCAGTCGATCTCCTGGATGTCAAATCCACTTTGATCGCCGGACGGACTCTGGCGCGCACTTTTGAAAGCCTGAATGAGCCGTATCCACGGCTGGCTGAGCTTGCGGCTCAGATGCCTCTCCCCATTGGGCTGATAGATGCTATTTCCCGGGCAATTTCGGATCGTGGAGAGCTGCTCGATTCGGCTTCACCCAATCTGGCGATCATTCGAAGGGACCTGCGCGTTGTACACGAGCGACTGCTCACAAAAATGCAGCGAATGGTCAGCGATTCCAATATCACCCAATATCTCCAAGAGAAATTGGTCACCCAGCGAGATGGAAGATATGTGCTGCCTTTACGGGCTGATTTTAAAGGACGCCTGCGGGGAATCGTCCACGATCAATCCGCTTCAGGGGCGACCTTGTTTGTCGAACCGCTGTCGGTCGTCGAAATGAACAACGAGTATCGTGAGCTGCAGCTGGCCGAGCGTGATGAAGAACGCCGCATCCTGCTAGCGCTCTCTGGCGAGGTTGGTGCATTCAGCCATGAGATCGTGGCCTTGATTGACATCATTGCTGAGATAGACCTTGTCCTGGCAAAAGCGAAATACGCCGAAGAAATTGAGGCCCTTGAACCAACCCTGCTCCAATTCCCTAAGAAGGGACATGCTATCTCCGGAGGCAATCTCCACCCGGGCAGCGTGATTCGGCTTTATGGCGCCCGCCATCCCTTACTCGACCCAGAGACGGTTGTACCGGTGGACGTGGAACTTGATCCTGACACATTTGCTATAGTCATCACCGGACCCAACACAGGCGGCAAGACTGTCACCTTAAAAACCGTGGGGCTGTTATCTTTGATGGCACAATCCGGTTTGCACATCCCTGCTGGATCAGGCTCGGAGATCAGCGTCTTCGAGAAGATCTTTGCTGATATCGGGGATGAACAATCTATAGAACAATCCCTGTCAACTTTTTCGGGACACATCACCAATATCATCCGCCTCCTGGGTCAAGCAGACCGGCGTTCGCTGGTGATCCTGGATGAGCTGGGAGCTGGAACGGATCCACAGGAAGGGGCTGCGCTGGCGCGCGCCTTGTTAACTCACCTGCTTGAACGCAGTATCACCACTTTGGTCACCACCCATCACCCAGAGTTGAAAGCCTTCGCCCACGGCACCCCAGGAGTGACCAATGCCAGTGTCGAATTTGATCTTGAGTCTCTGCAGCCTACCTATCACCTGACGATTGGTTTGCCAGGGAGATCGAATGCTTTAGCGATCGCGGAGCGTTTGGGTATGCCGGAGTCGATCGTCAATGGCGCGCGTTCTGAAATCAACCCGGCAGATTTGCGCGCCGAGGATTTACTGGAGGAGATCCATCGCCAACGAGACCTCGCTCGCCAGGCACGGACTGAGGCTGAGCTGACACGCCAGGAAATTGAAAATCTGCGCTCTGATCTGGTTGGACGTCTGGAGCAGATCGAAGACGAGCGACGGGAGATCCTTGACCATGCTCGCCAGGAGGCCAAAGCCAGGGTTGAGGATTTGGAGCAGGAATTGGCCGCGCTGCGGGGTGCGCTGGCAAGAGCTCGCCAACCGCTGGACGCCTTAGATGCGGTCGAAACGCGGGTTGCCGATTTAGAGCAGGAATACGAGGAACCAGTTGAGCGCCTGCCTCTCGAAGATGAAGATGTTATCCTCGATCGACCTGTTCGCCTGGGGGATAAAGTACGACTGCGCTCGCTCAACACCAAAGGGGTGGTGACTTCGCTTGGTGAAAACGAATTGGAAGTTCAGGTGGGAAACCTGCGTGTACGGACGCGACTATCCGAAGTTGAGGCTGTGGGAAATGATGCTGGTGCTGACCCGGGCAAAGTTCTCCGGGAAACAGTGCAAGAGAACCAGGGAGGTGAGAGTGTACCTGCCAGTTTCAACGCTCCTTCGCCGGGCATTGAGCTCGACCTGCGCGGTCAAAGAGCTGACGATGCCCTGGACCAGTTAGAACGCTATCTGGATGCCGCCTACCTGGCTGGCCTCCCTTTTGTGCGCATCATCCATGGCAAGGGCACCGGAAAATTGCGACAGGCTGTGCGAGAGGCCCTGGCAGCACACCCTCATATCCGCTCGTATCAGCCGGGTGGGGCCAGTGAGGGGGGTGATGGAGTCACCGTCGCAAAATTATTAACCAATTGAAGACCCCCAACTTAGTCAACCCTGTCTGCCAGCGCTTGCTTGACCGCTTCTGGAGCCCGGAAGACACCCCTTACTCGGATTTTCTCGATAGTTTCAGCTGCCAGCTCCGGGGAGATATCCTCCGCTAGGTGCAGTAAACCAATGGCGGTAATGGTGAGCGATTTGCCTTCTGCTTTAACCCTTTCCAGATCTGCGCGGTTGAAATGATACACGCCGATCCCGAAAGAGTGCCTGCGTACAGATTGCTGCAATTCGAAGTCGTGGGATTTTATCTGGTTGCGGATGGCAGTGCGGATGAAATCTGTGCGGTTTGAGTACAACCCTTCCTGAACCAATAGATCTATCTTCCCCAGATCGACAACGCTCATATTGATGGTGATTTTTTCAGTTTCAGACATCCTTACCCCTCTCGAAGATAAGATTAACTTCAATCTTGCGCTGTTCACCATCAGCTGACTGGTGAGGTATTTTCTTTGTCAAGGCGATAAGCAGCTGCAGGGCTTCTTCAAATGTAATCCGGGCATTTTCCAGCAAATCGAGAATAATCAGGTTAGCGCTCATTACAACTCCTTACACCATCCATGTGGATGGTAAACGGATGTATTTTACGTATTATTCCATAATACAAGAAGTTTGTCAAGGAAAAAGCATCCCAATTCCATCCATATAGATGGCATAGGGATGCTATCAGATTTCATATTCGATCAGCGGCAGGTTGAAGGAGCCGAATTTTTAGAGAAATTGTTATAAATTTATCGGTCCAGCTCCCTGGCTTGCCTGACACAGATAAACCTGAGTCTCATTGCCTGTCGCTCTCAGATAGCCCTCCTTAATACTGTGGATGAAAGCTTGAGACCGGGTACCTTCAACAAGGTTGATCGTACAGCCCCCAAAACCGGCGCCAGTCAGCCGGGCACCGCTACAGCCTGGTATCTGGCTGGCGATTTCAACCAGGGCATCCAGTTCTGGCGTGCTGACCTGGTAAAGATCGCGCAGACTGGCATGTCCTGCATACATCAGCGAACCGAAGGACTCTCGATCATCGGTTTCTAACGCATTCACGGCAGAATTAACGCGTTCGATCTCGGTGACCACATGCTCGGCGCGCATATCCACCGTGCGAGGAAGGTTATGGCGATATCGATCAAAATCAGCCAGACTGACATCGCGCAGCGATTGGATCTGGGGGAGATCCTGACTCAGAATTGCGACTGCCTCTTCGCAGGCTGCCCGGCGTTCGTTATAGGCTGAGCCAGTCAGGCTGCGGCGGACTCCCGAATCAGCGACCACCAAGACTGTTCCCGGCGGCAGAGGGACGGCATGCCAGTCCAAGCTGCGCGTGTCGAAGTACAGGGCATGACCCGCAACCCCATGAGCGCTGGCAAATTGATCCATCAAGCCGCTTGCCACGCCGACGTACTCGTTCTCAGCTTGCTGGCAGAGGCGAGCCAAAGTCATTCGATCGGCTGGCCAGCCGCCAAATGCCTGCCAGGCGACGGCGAAAACCATTTCCACGGCCGCGGAGGAGCTCAACCCAGCACCGATCGGTATATCCGATGAGTAGACAGCTTTTAGTCCCTCTGTTTGCATGCCAGCCTTTTTCAATGCCCAGGCCACGCCAGCCGGGTAAAGCGCCCATCCGGGGAGCGGATTTCCAACCAGGTCTTGCACCTCTTCCAGTCTCTCGAGGCTGATAGAAACCTCTTCTCCAAGATCGCGGGCGAAGAGCTGCATCATGCCGGATGTGTTCGCGCGGGCTGCCATATAGACCGCCCGGTCTATCGCCGCGGGCAGCACCGGTCCCTCGTTGTAATCAACATGCTCACCAAGCAGGTTGACGCGTCCTGGAGCGCGAAAAATTTTAATTGGTTTTTCGCCATATAGCGCGGTGTATGCAGCAACTAAATCAGCGAGATCCATAAATTATGGGACGATGACCACGATCAGATTGCCAAGGATAACGATCCCGATCAGGAACCAGATCCATCCTGTTGCACCGTTTTCGGCCGCGAAGTACATCGCTGCCGGCGTGATAAGCATTAGAAGTAAAGCAATCAAATGCAGCTTGAACTTGTTATCACGCAGATCGCGCTTTAAGTTTTCCATATA